>NZ_JAYGGZ010000031.1:37382-57538 GCF_034931465.1 Anabaena sp. UHCC 0399
GGGGAGTTGGCGATAGAGTTTCAGTTAACAGATATTAGCAGCGAGTTAACTAATGAAAATTCAGAAACTAGCTGTGAGTTAATACTCAATGAAATCACAGCAGATATTGAAGAAATAAATACTTTTGCATTACCACTAGAAACAGACACCAATAGCCAAGATGAGTTTGCTGATTTAGAAGCATTACTAGAATTAGAATTATCACCAAGTAATGATGTTAGTTCTATACAAGAAGATGACTTTGCGGATCTAGAGGCGTTGCTGGGTGAGGAAAATAGTCAAACAACACTAGAGGAAAAGCAACCAGCAGTAATTACACCTGCTACACCAAAATTTACCCCAACTACTAGCAAACAAGTTTCATTTCCAGTCCTAAAAGATGAATTTAGTGATCTAGAAAAATTGCTAGCAGAAGCCGATCAAACTATATCTCAGTCAACATCAGTAAAACAGACTACAGCAAAACTTCAACGTTCTTCTATTCGTCGTCAGGCGAAATTTGAAGAAACAATGAAAGTTCCAGTCAAGCAGCTGGACGATATGAATAACTTGGTGGGTGAATTAGTAGTTAATCGCAACACCTTGGAGCAGGATCACGAAAGGTTGCGACAGTCCCTAGATAATTTACTAGTTCAGGTGCAACAGCTCTCAGATGTGGGAGCGAGAATGCAGGAATTGTATGAGCGATCGCTATTGGAAGCATCTTTGTTAGCTAGTCGCAAAACTAGGGAAATTCCCTTAATCATTCATGACTCCAATGCTGATAGGGGTTTTAGCGAATTAGAAATGGATCGCTTTACTCCCTTCCATACACTCTCTCAAGAAATGATTGAATTGATTGTCAGAGTACGTGAGTCGGCTAGTGACATTGATTTTGTGACAGAAGAAACCGAGAGAGTAGCACGACAGTTCCGTCAGGTAACAACTCAGTTACAAGAAGGACTTACACGCGCTCGCATGGTTCCCTTCTCCCAAACAATTGATCGCTTGCGGCGCGGCGTGCGGG
This sequence comes from Anabaena sp. UHCC 0399, assembly GCF_034931465.1. NCBI lineage: Bacteria > Bacillati > Cyanobacteriota > Cyanophyceae > Nostocales > Nostocaceae > Anabaena > Anabaena sp. UHCC 0399. The sequence goes on from NZ_JAYGGZ010000031.1 coordinate 38,389, forward strand.
ACAATGCCATCAAATGTGGTAAACAAGTTGAGTTGATGATTGAAGGTGGTGATACCTTAATTGACAAGATGATTTTGGATCATCTCACCGACCCGTTGACGCATATGCTCAACAATGCGATCGCTCATGGGATTGAAACACCAGATATCAGACAAGCTGCGGGTAAAGCACCTGTGGGAATTATTACTATCCGCGCTTTCCACCAAGGTAATCAAACTGTGATTTCTGTGGGTGATGACGGGGCTGGTATTGATACAGAAAAGATTAAACCCTTAGCAGTGAAGCGAGGCATAATCACACCAGCACAGGCAAAAACTATTTCCCGCCTGGAAATCTATGACCTATTATTCCAAGCCGGGTTTAGTACCAAGGATGAAGCCGATGAAATTTCTGGTCGTGGTGTCGGAATGGATGTGGTACGCTCGGAAATTAGCGAGATTCGCGGCATAGTCAATACAGACTCTACTCTCGGTAAAGGCACAACTTTTACTATTCGTTTGCCACTCACCTTAAGTATTTGTAAGGCTCTGTGTTGTGTTTCTGATAAAGCGAGGATTGCCTTCCCGATGGATGGTGTTGAGGATACTCTAGATATTCCTAGCAAAAATATCCAAAAAAATGCCGATGGACAATCATTTATTTACTGGCGCGATACAATCCTACCATTCCGTCCCCTCAAGGAACTATTAACCTTCAATCGTCAACTCAGTCGCGGTAGTGTTTACGGCGGTAACAGAGATGATGATATGATTTCCGTCGTCGTCGTGAGATCGGGAAATAACCTGTTGGCTCTCCAGATTGACCTAGTGTTGAGTGAGCAGGAAATTGTGATCAAGCAATTTGAAAGTCCAGCACCAAAACCCATTGGTGTGGCTGGTGCTACAGTCTTGGGTGATGGTCGCATCATGCCTATTGCTGACGTATTAGAGCTAATTGACATCTTTCAAGGAAGGATGTCCAAACACAATGGCAATACTCTTTGGCAACAAGCCGTTCCTCCCAGTCTGCCAGAACCTCTACCTGAGAAGATTGATCCGACTGTACTTATTGTTGATGACTCAATTACAGTCCGAGAATTGCTATCTCTTACCTTTAATAAAGCCGGGTATAGAGTGGAACAGGCGCGAGATGGTCAGGAAGCTTGGGACAAACTCCGTTCCGGATTGCCTTGTGATATTGTCTTCTGTGATATTGAAATGCCCCGTTGCGACGGTCTGGAATTGCTATCACGCATTCAAAAAGACTCGAATCTCAACCACCTACCTATTGCTATGCTCACCTCACGGGGTGCGGATAAGCATAGACAAATGGCGATTCAGCTAGGTGCTAGCGGCTACTTTACTAAACCCTACTTAGAAGAAGCTTTACTAGAAGCCGCCGTGCGGATGTTGAAAGGGGAGAAATTGGTAAATAGTGTTGGTTAATTAACGTTTTTGACCTCTCCCCCAACCCCTCTCCGGCGCAGAGAGGGGAGCAAGAAGTCTAGTTTTTCAATGCCCAACGCCCAATTTCCATCTTAATTGCTTTGCAATGGGGCATTCAAGGCTTTTTCAATGCGATCGCGAGTTTCTAGTAAATGAGCTTTGGTATATTGGTCATTAGTATTTACCTGTGACAATTTCTCGTTTAATTGCTTAAGTTGATACCAAGCAAGGGAGCGGGCATCTTCTGGGACATATTCTCGGCGTAATACCATGCCAATCAAAATGTCGAGATATTCCCTTTGTAAACCGCGTCGGAAACTCGTGATTTTTAGCTTTTCATCCTTTGGTTGTAATACCTCTGTCCAAATGCCAGTTTGCAAAGTATCAAATAATTCTGGTAAAGTCAGTGCTTTGTCTGGTGGGCTTTTGATTTCGATATCCTTCATGAGTGAGAGACGACTACCTGAAAGTAAGTCTCTTAATACTGCACTTTGCAATAGCAATGTTAAGTCATGGATGGGATAATCTAAACGCCCAACTTGGGGATACTTGCCCCAATGCAGCCACCTGGAAGGTGCTAATTTATTCAGTAAATCTGGGGGAAAATTCAACGCATCTTCCGCAAAGACATACTTTTGTAGGGTTTTTAAAGCTTGCCTTTGTTTTTCTACTGGTACTTGTGTAAATGGTAATCGCTGTGGTTGATTCTCTGGCTGACTAGATGAGATTTCTCTAGCCTGCATTCGATAAAAAGATTGCCCACCAATGTATTTTGTCGTGTAAAAAATATTATCAAAGTAGTTACTAAGAATACTATTGAACCTATATCTGACATCACTGTAGCTATCTCCCGCCAGTGGGTAACGCTGATTGAGACGTTCCCACATTACCTGTAAATTATTGAGTTGCGCCTGGGAATAAACTAGTACGTTATTACTATAGTCCCAAGCATCGGCAGTGGGATCAAGGTTATATACATCTTCATCGGTGGCGTAACTCAACTCAGGCTGATAAGATTGGTTGGTAATTTCTTGCAGTATTGGCTTTTCAGCGATGGGGGTTCTGGCTTGAGTTGGGGTGTAGCCATACTGAATTGCCCACTGATCATAAAGCCCAACTATGTTGGGGAAATAATCTCCCTGCTTTGTCCCTTGGGGAGCAATATTGGGTGGAATGTAATCCATCACCGAAGTTGTCAAACCTTTGGTACTGGTAATCTCTTGATTATTCATTTCTTCTGGTGCTAGGAAGTTGCTCCCCCGGAAGTTATGACGTAAACCAAGAGTATGACCAACTTCATGAGCAATAATTAAACGTAAATATTCATGGACGTATTGTTGTACTTGTTCTTGGCTGGGTGGTTTATCTGCCAAGAGTGACATCGCCAAAGAACCATAAGCAAATTGATTGGCTGCTTCTATGCCGTAGCAAACATCATATTTACTTGCTAATAAAGATAATCGCTGCAAGAGATGATTTGCCTGGTCTTTATTGGTTGTAGTGAGATTATTGTTACACAGACGGCGATCGCGGATTAATTCTGATAAGGAAGTACGGGTTGGGGTTTGATTGGGTTGTATCAGCTGTTCATATTGACCTCTGAGGAAGCGAACAAAACTGGCATCTACTAAGATATCTGCATCCAAGATTTCCCCAGTTAATGGGTTAACACGGGATGGCCCCATCGCAAAATAACCATCCACGGTGTTAATCCAGCGAATTGTATTGTAGCGGATATCAGCAGGATCCCAAGTGGCATTATCTGGCATTTGCCGGACTTCGATTGCATCCTTAAATCCGGCTTTGAGAAAGGCTTGATTCCACATCAGCACCCCTTCTTTAACAGCATCGCGGTACTTTAACGGTACGGCGTTATCAATCCAGAACACAATCGGTTTTTTAGGACGAGATATGTGTGCTTCGGGGTTTTGTTTTTCTAGATGCCAGCGATTAATGTAGCGGACAAAGGTATCATCGCGATCGTCGCTTGATAAATCTTGGTAGGCAGTAATAAAATACCCAACACGTTCATCAGCTAATCGGGGACGATAATTATTATTTGGTAGTTGTGAGAGACTGTAGTGAACCCGGAGGGTAAAAGCACGGTTATCAGGTATGGATCTTAAACCTAGCATTTCAATTTCTTTAGCACTACTACTGAAAAAGTTCAACACCGATTCAACTTCTAGGTTTTGGGGAAAGGCTTTAGCATTACCAAAATATGATTGTTCTGTGTTGGGAGCAATACCTATACTAAAAGCTAATCCTGCCAAGTCGGTTAGTAGTAAGTCACCTAAGTCAATCAGTAAGGTTTTGCGTTGGGGATGAATGCTTTTAATGGCTATAGAGTAGAGAATGGAATCACTAAAAGACCTGGTGCGCGATCGCGCTTGGGGATCGCCTTCACGCGTGCGAAAATTAACATTACGCACCACAAAATTTAATTTATTATCCAGTCGTTGAAAATAAAACAAAAAATCTTGCAGTGGCATCCCACTATAAATTCCCTTTTCACCAATACCAGATTCTAGTGTGGTAGTAGCTAAGTAGTTTTTATTGAGTTGTTCTGGCTTTATTTCTAGATAAATTTTATTTTTTTCTTGATGGCGATATAAGGTAAATAACCCGTCTAATTTTTCAGTATCTTTGGTGATTTCGCTAAATTCTTCTAAATCATCTTTTTTATCTGGCTTAGTTCTTGTCGCAGGTTGCTTTGCTGACTTATCTGTAGGTTTACCAGCCTTTAATAATGGTTGCTGCCATGATTGTTTAGTATCTTTAACTAGCCAATAAAACAACTGGCTTTTTACCTGTTGCTGTTGATCAATTACCCATACCTGCCCCGGTATCTGTACCAACGATTGAGGGGATAGTTTGAGAGTATCAGGAACTAGTTTTTTTGATGTAAGTTGGGTTTGGGGGTGTATATTTGAAGGAATAGACGCAGATATTTTGGTACTTTTATATAGATGAGTTTGTTGGTTGAGTTGCTCTGGTGACTTACCCGCTATGTTGGTTTTTTCCCTGTCATGAAATGTTTGACGCACTGGACTATGCGTTATTGATTTGGCATTAGCAGTTGTGATGGTGAACAACAAACTAGGCAACAAAATTAGATAAAAGCTCAACGTATTCATTTAGTTAATCCTTGATCAGGATAATCAATTAATTTTTACTAATTAAAGTATTTCTACTTATTTTCAATACTTGTAACTACCCAATCAGTGACAAGCAGCTAATCAGTTCATTTTTAACAATCATTTTTAGTCTGGTTGTTTTCTTTTGGTGTAGTATTTTTCCTAACAATAGTCTTTGTAGCAAACCTTACGTGTTATTTTGATCACAGTTTCGTAAAGCTGCCCATTCTGAATATCATATCTTAGTCAAAATCCTTCAAAATGACTAGTTTTTCTGGAAAATGACCTAATCTTAAGTTTAAAAATTTAGTTTTACTAAGAGAAAAATGCCTGTGTAGATGAATAAATTGCCACACTTAATTAACTAGTTATAGTTTATACAATGTTATCGAGAAATTCAAAAAGCCATCTCAAACATAAATTTTTCTAGGCAATCTTGATATTGAAAAATAATCAGTATTAATGGATACAAATATGTCACAATTACCTCAGGTTTGGAAACTTTTACAAAATTACGTAAAAGGCACAAGGTCAGAAGATAGACCGATAAAGAAGCATTTGGAATCTACAGCATTTTTACCTCTCAGAAAAAAGTTCCAGAAAGCAGATAAAAAGATATCCTTTCATCAAGATAATTTACAAAAAGATATTTTATTGCAACAGTTACAAACAAACTTAGAATTATGGACAGAATCAGAGGAAGGTAGCGAGTTTAATGTCAGCGATCGCCAACTTTATGCAAAAATATACAACTTATTAGGCAATGGTGCATTGACATCAGAAATAGTGGAAAAGTTGATGGATTTGCTCATCACTGAAAATCGCTGGCAACCACTACTACTTTTTCAGCGTTTAGAAGGTTTTTATGTACGTTGGTGTCGGGGAGAATTTATTGATGCGCCACCTGGTGATAACTTACCTCAGCGAAAATTGATAGAGATGATAGCACAGAATCAGGCGATCGGGCTGAGACAAGTAGATATATATACAGGATTAAACGTATTAATTTTACTGCTGAAATTACATTTTTACGCTCAAACGCAAGAGGAACTACGGCATCACATCAACTTTTATCCCTCCAGTCAACCAGATACAGACAGCTTTTTCACATCCCAACTGCTGCGGGTGATTAACTATAGTGATGCCATTGAAATTGGTAACTTTAGTAATATCGTCGGGGAATTTCTCCAAGGTGCTAACTTTAGGGGTGCATACCTGGGTGATGCCAATCTCACAGGAGTTAATTTTAGGGGCGCAAATCTCTCAGGTGCATATTTGGGTGATGCAAACCTAACTGGTGCCAACTTTCAAGATGCTAACCTAGCAGGCGCAAACCTAGGTGATACCAACCTCAGTGGCGCAAACCTCACAGGTGCTAACCTAATTAATGCAGACCTCAGCAGTGCTAACCTCACAGGTGCTAACCTTACAAGTGCTAACCTTGATCGTACCGAATTAAGCCGTGCTGACCTCAGCAGTTGCCAGATCAATAATGCTGAACTATCTCACGCTAACCTGAGTGGTGCTAACCTCAGAGATGCTGAACTTATCAGTGCCAACCTAGCCAACGCCGTTCTTTTCGGTGCAAATCTCAGCGATGCTAACCTCAAAAATGTTAACCTCAACCACGCTGACCTTTGTCGCGCTGATTTATCTGGTGCTGATTTATCTGGTGCAGTTTTGAATGGTACGAACCTCAGTGACACAATTCTGTTCAGCACTAACTTGAGTGCAGCCAGTCTCATGGCCGCAGACCTCAGCTATGCCAAACTCAACGGGGCTAAACTTAACGATGCTCAACTCAACGGTGCAATGTTTTTAGGTGCAGACCTGAGTGGTGTTGACCTGAGTCGGGTAGTTCTCAACGATGCTGATTTGAGTGGTAGTATTCTGAGCGAAGCTGATTTGAGTGGTGCAGACCTTAGTGATGCGGTACTCTTGGGTACTGATCTGAGTTTTGCTAATCTCAATAGTGCCAATTTGAGTGGTAGTAATCTTAGTGGTGCAATGCTTAATGGTGCAGACTTAACGGAAGCTAATCTTAGCTACACCATTCTTGATGATACAGATGTAACTGAAGCCAACTTAGAAGCTACAAACTGGGGTGAAAAGCAGCAATGGGAAGGCGTGCGGGGTTTAGAGACTGCGCTGAATGTACCTTTGGCGTTGAAGAAGCAGTTAGGGTTAACTAACAGTTAATTACCCCAGAGTTTGTTGCATTAAGAAAATATACATGATGTAGTTAGATATAATAATTACTCATTAATTATGGTGTTTTCCTAAGTGGAGAAACAAATGGGTCGTGCCAAAAAGGTTGTTCTAGCATATTCTGGTGGAGTCGATACCTCCGTTTGCATTCCCTACCTCAAAAAAGAGTGGGGCGTAGAAGAGGTGATTACGTTAGCAGCAGATTTAGGTCAGGGAGATGAATTAGAACCAGTTCGAGAAAAAGCACTAAAATCGGGTGCAAGTGAATCCCTCGTGGCGGATGTGAAAGATAGCTTTATCAAAGACTATGCTTTTCCGGCAATTCAAGCTAACGCCCTTTATGAAAATCGCTATCCCCTAGGAACTGCCCTGGCTCGTCCATTAATTGCTAAGATACTGGTCGAAGCTGCACAAAAATATGGTGCTGATGCGATCGCACATGGTTGTACTGGTAAAGGAAACGATCAGGTACGCTTTGATGTCTCCTGTGCTGCATTAAATCCCAACTTGAAGATTCTCGCACCGGCGCGGGAATGGGGGATGAGCCGAGAAGAAACTATCGCCTACGGTGAACAATTTGGGATTCCGGCCCCAGTGAAAAAGTCTTCTCCTTATAGTATTGACAAGAATTTGCTTGGTCGTAGCGTTGAAGCTGGTGTGTTGGAAGATCCCCGATTTGAGCCACCAGAAGAAATTTATGAAATGACCAAGGCGATCGCTAATACCCCCAATGAGCCAGAATATTTAGAGATTGGATTTACTCAAGGTCTTCCTACCACTCTAAATGGTGTAGCCAAAAACCCTGTAGAGATGATTCAAGAACTGAATCAAGTAGTGGGAAGTCATGGTGTCGGGCGCATTGACATGATTGAAAACCGCTTAGTAGGGATCAAATCACGAGAAATCTATGAATCCCCAGCTATGTTAGTGCTAATTCAAGCCCACAGAGATTTAGAAAGCTTGACCTTAACCGCAGATGTGAGCCATTACAAACGGGGAATTGAAGAAACCTATAGCCAAATAGTTTACAACGGCTTGTGGTACAGTCCACTTAAAGGTGCTTTAGATGCGTTTATTCAAAAGACACAAGAACAAGTATCTGGAACTGTCCGCTTGAAACTCTTTAAAGGTAATGCAACGATAGTTGGGCGATGGAGTGATAATTCACTTTATACTCCGGACTTAGCAACCTATGGATCTGAAGATCAGTTTGACCATAAAGCGGCTGAAGGCTTCATTTACGTATGGGGACTACCTACTCGTATTTGGGCGCAGAAAACTAGATAAAGGCAAAAATAAAAAGCCTAGGGGAGTGGCTTTAGCCCTCCCCGTAGCAACAGCTGAGAATCCCCGTCCATTTATGGCGGGGAGAGGTCAATTTTTTCTAATCTTCTGCGGCTTGTTTAACTTGACGAGATTCCAACCACAGAGGGATAAGAATCAAAGCTGCAAGTATGAGTAAAGCTAAAATTGCAAACTGACTAACCCAAGCTACCAATTGTTCCAGGGAAACAATCTTACCTGCAAAAAAGGCTAACGTCACCATTAAACTAGCCCAAGCGGTTGCTCCTAAAATGTTGTATACCAAAAATGTTCGGAAAGGCATCTCAGCTATACCAGCTAGGGGTGCAGCAAAGATGCGTAATAGGGCAAAAAAGCGACCAAAAAATACAGCTTTCGCTGCGTTTTGGCTAAATTGCTCTTTAATATTCAACAATCGCACTTCACTAATCCGAAATATCTTACCTACTTGTAGTAAAAAAGACCAGCCGCCTAGTCTACCAATCCAGTAGCCGCAAATTCCACCAATGAAAGCACCACTCACGGCAATACCAAGAACTATCCAGTAATTCAATTCATTACTACCAGCTAGAAAGCCACCCACTAAGGTTACGGTTTCGCCGGGAAGAGGAATGCCCAAGTTTTCTAGCAATATTCCCAAAAAAATAGCCCAGTAACCGTAATGATGGGCAAACTCCTGGATGTTTTCAAGTGAAATCAACTCAAGAGACATCCCGCACCGCCGCCTTTACAATTTTTTACTTTACATACATCTTTGCTTGTTTATAGGTGGGGTGTCAATCAAGGTATTACATCAATATATTAAATTTAAATCTATATTATTCATCAGTAATTTACGATTGACAATCAAATATCAATCAGTTAATAGCATAAATACATATAAACTCAAATAAATCAATCACTTATTATAAAAATTTTATAAAAACCTTGGAGAAATATAAAATTTCTGTAAAAGATACGATTGATACGGAAATCATTAGGCGTTTGTGCCTATATTGAGGAATGTTAAAATAAATTATACGGAATAAATACTGAAGCGATCGCGTCAACTTTTAATGATTGCCAACTACTAATTTTAGTAGATTTGGCAATGATTTTACAAGTGACAAATCATCAGTATTCATCTCCTATTCCTGCTTTTTTAAGTGTTTCAACTACTTGGTTAAATTTATGACTCTCACACAAGAATTGCAAGTGGTTTTGTTTAAGCCCCAAGGAAGTATAGACTTACAGGATGGTAAGGCTTTGAGTGAAAAGATTGCTGAAATCGTTCCTCAACCCCATCAACTCTGGGTAATTGATCTAGCAGCAGTAGATTTTATGGACAGTTCTGGGTTAGTTTCATTAGTGAAAGCCATCACATCAGCAAGACAAAATAGTTGTCGCTTAGTTCTGTGTAACGTACAAACCCCTGTACGGCTAATTTTAGAACTGACACAATTAGACTCAGTATTTGAGATTTTTGATACTTACGAAGATATCTTGAATGGCATTAATAACGATAAATTATCATTAGCAAGCTGACCCTCCAGATTATAAAAATAATTCGGTAATGTCAAGATAATTAGGTGAATATCTAAGATTTACCTTCGCCAATTTCTAAATAGCTTCACAGGGGAGAAGTTTGGAAGGTAGTATTTACAAGTCGCGTAGCGTCTGCAACAGTCGCCTATCCTGTCGCAGACGCTACGCGTAGCTTGCTTCCCCAAAGGTTTTAAAAGACTGGATGTTGAAATTAGTAACCCAGTAGATATCTATCAGCTGATGTTTAGAAATGCGATTATCTATTGATTTTCTGTTCCTTCGGCTGCAAATTGAACTTGTTGGTACAAAGAGGCGATCGCTATTTCTACATTCACTGATTCCAGTAACAATCTGTCGCCCAAACTATACTCCGACAGTACCCATTTCCCAAATTCGTTACGCCGAAATACTTCCACAGCCGGTTGTGCTACTTGTACTAAGACATATTCTTGCAAGGTTGGAGATTGACGATATGCGGCAAACTTTTTCCCACGATCAGCTGCTTCTGTTGAAGGTGATAGCACTTCAATAATTAAGCAGGGAAATTGTACCAATTGTGGATCGCGATCGCGCTCGTCGCAAGTCACCACGACATCAGGATAAAAATACTTTTGACCCGGTTCTACCTGCACTTTCACATCTACAATGTATACTTCACAGGCGCGATCTGCGAGGGCATCATCTAGAATCTTTGAGAAATTGAGAGAAACCCGATTATGATTGCGTGTTCCACCAGTCATCGCAACAACTTCACCATCCCAATATTCGTAGCGTTGTTCTTGGGTAAGTTCCCAAATCAGATATTCTTCTGCGCTCATAAGAATGTTATCGGGTAAAGCAACCATCATGCAATCGGGGAATGATTTACTTTTCTAGAATAGCTAATCGCAGCGATCGCCTTTCTAACAAAATTCCCTCATCCTATTGTTAATTTTCGTAAAATTGCGGACACTTAAACTAGAAACCTGATAAACACCTAGATAAACTATCAAAGAGTGCATCTGTACTGCTAGTTAATAATCTGTAAATGTGGCGATATAGCCTGAATGATCCCAGTACAACTTATCCTCAAAAATTTTCTTAGTTACCGTGATGCAACTTTAGATTTTCGTGGTTTGCATACGGCTTGTATTTGTGGTTCTAATGGAGCAGGTAAATCATCTCTTCTCGAAGCAATGACATGGGCAATTTGGGGTGAAAGCCGTGCTGCTGCTGAAGATGATGTAATTCATTCTGGGGCAAAAGAAGTTAGAGTTGATTTTACTTTTCAAACTAATCAACAAAAATATCGCATCATCCGTAGCCGAGTTAGAGGCGCGGCTGGGGGTCTAGAGTTTCAAATTGAGACATCCTCTGGGTTTCGTGCCTTGACTGGTAAAGGAATAAGGGCAACACAGGATTTAATTTTAGAATACATTAAGCTCGATTACGATACTTTTATTAACTCTGCCTATCTGCGTCAAGGACGTGCAGATGAATTCATGCTCAAGCGTCCGAGTGAACGCAAAGAGATTTTAGCGGAGTTGTTAAAACTGAATCAGTATGATGAATTAGAAGAACGAGCCAAGGACTCATCTCGTCAGTTTAAAGCTAGGGCTGAGGAATTAGAGCGTTCTTTAGATTCAATTAAAACTCAACTACAGCAACGTCATACAACTCAAACTAAAAAGGCAGAATTAGAAGCTGAAATTAACCAATTACAACAAGTACAAGCTTTTGATAATATTCAATTACAAAGTTTGCAAGTTGTCCAACACCAACGCATAAATTGGGAACAACAGCTAAATTTTGTCAAGCAGCAATATCAGAATTTAACTCAAGATTGCGATCGCCTACAACAAGAGCAGTCATCTATTAACAGTCAAATTACCCAGTTAGCCGCACTCATCAACCAAGAAACTGAGATAAAAAATGGCTTCACCCATTATCAAAATCTGCAATCTCAAGAAGAAGCCTTTGCCATCAAATTTGATGAATATACCCGTGCTACTGCCCTACGTCAACAAAAGCAGCAACAACTCACTAAACAAATTCATGAGTTAGAACGTCAACTGCAACAAGTCCAAGGACAACTAGCCGCCTTACAACAGCAAGAGCAAGAAATTCAGCAAACACTCTCGAAATCTGGGGAAATTGAAACAGCATTAGCCCAACTAGCCGCAGCACGTCGCCATCTTACCCATTTAGATGAACTGCAAATGCAAGTCTCGCCTTTATTGCAGCAGCGACAAAACTTACAAAGTCATTTAGATCGGGTTCACGCTGGGTTAGTAGCCAGACTAGAACAGCTACAAGTCACAGAAAATCAACTGCAACGTTCCTCTCAACGCCAACCCCAACTGCAACAAGCGGTGATGGAAGTAGCAATGCAGATTGATCAAATGGACAAAGATCGGGTTTATTTGCAACGAGTTCAGGAAAAAGGACAAGAAAGACGGCACTTTATAGAACGTCTCCAAGCGCAACACCGGGAATATGAAAGATTATTGGGGGAATTGGAGCAAAAATTGCAAATGCTCCGCACTCCCGATGCTATTTGTCCCTTGTGTGAACGTCCCTTAGATGAGCATCATTGGAATCGCGTTGTAGATAAAACGAAGGATGAATATAAAGAAACAGAGGGGCAATTGTGGGTATTTCGGGAACAAATGGCGGTTTCCGATAGAGAAATTCAATTACTGAGGCAAGAATATAAGGAAATATTCCAGAAATTGAATGCTTATGACGGCTTACGGGAGCAAAGAGGACAATTAGCCGCACAGTTGCAATCTACCAGCGATGCAGAACAGCATTTACAACAACTAGCAGCCGAAAAACAACACCTAGAGAGATCGCTGCAAGCTGGTGATTATGCGCCCACTCAGCAAGCCGAACTCAGGCAGCTAGAACAATATCTCCAACAACTCAATTACAATGAGCAAGACCATGCTCTAGCTCGTAGCGAAGTAGAAAGATGGCGATGGGCAGAAATTAAACAAGGACAAATGAAAGATGCTGCTAAACGTCAAGCCCAATTAGCAGCCCGTAAACCAGAATTACAAGCTCAAATTGCTCAATTACAAACCAGAATCCAGCAAGAACAAATTGATTCTGAATGTGCCAAGCAAATCGCTGCGATTGAGAGCCAAATTAAGGAACTTGCTTATAGTTCCGAACAGCACAACCAGATCCGCACCGCCCTACGTCAAGCCCAATCGTGGCAATTGCGCCATCAACAATTGTTGTCAGCCCAGCAACAGTATCCCCAACTCCAGGCGAGATTACAAGATTTAGAGACATCCAGAAATACCAGGTTGCAAGAGAGACAACAACTTGTTAGCCAAATTAACAGTATTGAGCAGCAGTTAGCTACATCTGCCAATCCTATTGAACAGATTCAAGCTTTAGAGCAGCAAATAGCAACCCGCAGAAGGCAACTTGATGAATGTATCACCCAATTGGGGCGTTTAGAACAGTTAGCTCTGCAACTGGAAACTCTGCAAACACAGTATGAAGAACAACAGCAACAACTGCAAACTTCTAAACAACAATATCGGGTGTATCAGGAATTAGCGCAGGCATTTGGTAAAAATGGCATCCAAGCTTTAATGATTGAGAATGTGTTACCTCAACTAGAAGCAGAGACAAATCAACTATTGTCACGGCTGAGTGCTAATCAACTGCACGTACAATTTATCACACAAAAAGCCGGAAGAACCGGTAAATCTACGAAGAAAAACGCCAAATTAATTGACACCTTAGATATTTTAATCGCCGATGCTAGAGGCACACGCGCCTATGAGACTTACTCTGGTGGAGAGGCATTTAGAATTAACTTTGCAATTCGGTTAGCCTTGGCGAAATTATTAGCACAAAGAGCCGGAGCAGCCTTACAGTTATTGATTATCGATGAAGGTTTCGGCACACAGGATGCAGAAGGATGCGATCGCCTGATTGCCTCTATTAATGCGATCGCCAACGATTTTGCCTGCATTCTCACAGTTACCCATATGCCCCACCTCAAAGAAGCCTTCCAAGCCAGAATAGAGGTAAATAAGACACAAGAAGGCTCGCAAGTCCGCCTGTTAACTTGAGAGTGCTGAGTTCCCAGTCCTGAGTCCTGAGTAGAAACTTCACTCATCACTCCTTACCCAGCACCGGCTAAACGCCGCGCTACCGCTAACACAACTCAGCACTCACAAGCACTCCTAAAAATACTGGACTCTAGCATCTAAACCGTTAGAACGTAACAATTTAGACCTTTGCTCTGCCAAAAGGCGATCGCTGAATGCACCAGCATTCACATAACTCCCTAAATTGGATTTATCAGCGTAGGCGTTGGGTACATAACGACGTACTTGATTGAGCGTATTCTGGTTGTTAATTGGTACTATCACCACATAACGATTATTATTAGGACGGTTAGTAGAAAAGTTAGAAACATTCCCCCGCATTATGGGAACGTTATTTACATTCGATGCTTGATTTATATTTAGTGCTTGCCAAGTTTGCCAATCTACTCTCCCTGTGGGATTGATTTGATAGGATTGCTGGAAGTTAGCTACAGATGCCCTAGTGTATTCATCAAAATAACCATCTATACTTTTATCAAAAAAGCCTAACTGTGCTAGACGCTGTTGTACTACTCTGACATTTTCGCTGCGATCGCCAACAAAGAGAACATCTTGACTAGGCTGATTAGCGTATCTAACGTTCCAAGCTTGACGTACTGCTTCTAAGATTTGTACATCAGCAATGCCATCGGTACTCAGTCTATTATCTCGCTGAAATTGTATAATTGCTTCCCGCGTCATCGCCCCCACAGTGCCAGTAGGGTTAGTATTAAAATATCCCAAATCCCGCAGACGTTGTTGCAAATCTCTGACTTGCTGAGTCGAAAGGCTAGGTCTAACTGGATTTTGAGCAAAACCCTCTAGTGCATTCCAAGTTTGCCGATTCACAACGCCAGTGGCTGAAATCCCTACACGACGTTGAAAAGCAATGACAGCATCTTTAGTGATGCGTTGAAAATTGCCAGTGGGATTAGCATTAAAATAACCCAACTGACGCAAACGCTGTTGTAGACTGGTTACAGCTTGTCCACTACTACCTTCAGAAAGAACTGGGTATCGCCCGCCTACACCAGTTGCATTTCTAATAGCTTCAGTAGTTCTAGAACCGACCACACCATCAGCCCCAATTCCCACAGAACGCTGAAAACGGATGACAGCTTGCTGAGTTTCTGTCCCAAAATAGCCGGTATTGGGGGCGTTAAAATAGCCTAGCTGCTTGAGATTTCTTTGTAATTGAGAAACGGCTGTTCCTCTACTCCCGATTTTCAATTCTCCACTAGCATTTCTAGCCTGACAAGCTCTTTGTAGGGCTGTTTGTGTACTGCCACCAACAATCCCATCAGGCGTTAATCTATTGGCTCGCTGAAACCCAATTACAGCCCTTTGAGTCAAGGCGGCAAATTTGCCTGTGGCCGGGGCATTTAAAAAGCCTAATTGCTTTAAACATCTTTGGATGTTTGTAACATTAGCACCGCTACTGCCTATTTTTTCCAGAGCCAAAGCCTGTCCAGCTACACTCAAAACACCTGTAGTTAATGCCACAGATAACAGCCGCATTGCCGTAACACTAGACAAATTCCGCCACTGCAAAAATTGCCAATTAATTTCAATAGGAATAAACTCAATACTTTCAGATTCCTCGTAGATAGATGCTATATAAGAATAACCAGTAGTATCCATAGTTATATTGCTATTTTTTTGTTTATCGAAGTTATCTGATCCAGACGTTTCTGAATACAGAACTTGACTAAGCAATTTACAGTTCCAAATTGAACATGAAAGAAACAATTCATGCTAAGAATAGCTTCTAGGATGATTTAGCCTAAAAGCCACTGAGTTTAGTAAATGACTTTCAATCAGTATAAATATAGAGAATAATATACTACTTACTCAAATTTTATATACTAATGTTAATTTATATCCCTGAGTTCAAATCCCCCACCAATTGTTGGTAGTCATGAGTGGGGGATTTAAATCCCATATCATATGCCTTGATAACTGTCCACTATTCACTGTTCACTGATTTAATTAACCCGTTCAATATTACCGACCTTTACCCAACCTTCCTGTTTACTGCCTTCGATACGAATTTTTAGCCACTTTTTATCTTGGTTTTCTTCCAAAACAATAATATTTTGTTTAAACGCAACACTGCCAACGCGCTCGGCATCTTGTTTAGGTTCAGCACGTAAACTTAACCCTTCAGACCAAGTGACACGTCCTTGATAAGCTCCTGGTGGCAATGCTTCTGATGATTCTGTAGGGGTGGGAGTAGGAGAAGGGGTAGAACTAGGAGAAGTTGTCGATTTAGGAGTAGGTGTAGTTTTTAAACCAGCCTTTTGCGGATTTGGCGTTTGGAGGGCAGGGCTATCATTGGCATAAGTAGGTTTAGTAGGGGGTATAGCAGTTCTATTCATAAAATAGAGGGCTACAGCTACACCGCTACCAACTAAAACTGCGATCGCTAATAAAAATCCCAATATAAACTTTAGTAAACCAGAAACCATAGTTAAATCCTTGTCAATAATCAATAGTCAATAGATTTTTCCCCTGTCACCTGTCACCTGTCACCTATTAACCAATAGTCCATATTAGTTGATGATTAACTCTGAATTATGGACTATTGAAGGTGAATTCACCAACTGTATTGAGATAAATTACCGTAGCTTACCAAAGGTATCGCTTAAAGGTGTTTGTTTTGAAGCTAAACGCGCTCTCCCTGCTGCTGCCCATTCTTGCAGTTTTTGGATTTGCTCTACAGCTGTGCGGGCTAAGGGGATAATTTGACTAGCTGCTTCTAAAACATCGTCCGTAGTAAAGTCTCGGTTTTGGCTAAATCCAATGTGCATGGCTTCAATTAAAGTTTGCTCAATTTCTGCCCCAGAAAAATCGGGTGTTTCGTATGCTAATCGGTTAATGTCATAATTTTTCAAATTGTGGGGGCGTAGTCGGGATAAATGCACATTAAAAATAGCTTTTCTTTCATCTTGGCTGGGTAAGCCGACAAAGAAAATTTCATCAAACCTACCTTTGCGCAGCATTTCCGGCGGTAAGGCTTGGATGTCGTTGGCGGTAGCCACCACAAATACAGGTGAGGTTTTTTCAGCTAGCCAGGTAATAAACGTACCAAATACACGGCTAGTTGTTCCTGCATCACCTTTACTACCCAGTCCAGAAAAGGCTTTATCTATTTCATCAATCCACAAAATGCAGGGGGCGAGAGCTTCTGCTACTTGGATCATTTGGCGAGTGCGAGATTCTGATTCACCCACCAAACCAGCAAACAAGCGTCCTACATCTAGCCGGAGTAGGGGTAAATGCCAGTGATGGGCGATCGCTTTTGCCGTTAATGATTTCCCAGTTCCCTGAATCCCCACCAATAATAAACCCCTGGGATGGGGTAAACCGTACTGACGCGCTCGTTCAGTAAACGAGCCTCCCCGCCGCAATAGCCAATCTTTAAGGTTATCCAGTCCCCCAATATCGGAAATTTGCTCAGTGGCGGGGTAAAAGTCGAGAATTTGGGTTTGGCGGATAGTTTGGCGTTTTTCCTCCAAAACTAAATCTACGTCTTCTGGTTGTAATTCGCCGTGGGTGGCGATCGCCTTGGCCAAAACCCGCCGAATCCTCTCCATTGAAAGTCCTTGGCAAGAACGCACTAAATCATCTAAAACTTTGCCAGATAGTGAGTTACCCGTGGCTTTTAGTAAGCGTTCTACCTCTGTTTGAATTTCAGGGGCGGCGGGTAAAGGAAACTCCACAACCGTTAATAATTCGGTTAAATCATCAGGAATCGCAATCCGTGGTGATAACAAAACAATATTTTTGGGTTGGGACTTGAGGAGTCGCGCTAAGTTGCGGAGTTTACGAGCGATCGCCACATCATCTAAAAACCGATGATAGTCTCGTAAAATTAAGACTGCTGGGGCTGAAGCAGATAATTTTTCTACAAATTCTAAAGCTTGCAGAGGGTTACGTCTTCCAAATCCCTCATCATTGGGGTTTCCTTGACAGCCATCGACAAAATCCCAAGTATATACAGGGCGATTCCCTTGATTGTTGGCTTCTTCTCGGATTACTGCTTCTACCCGTTCCTCTTCATAGGTGGGAATATAAATTAAGGGGTAGCGAGCGCGTAGCAGCAGTTTAAACTCTTCGCGAAAGTTCATATATCATTAGTTGTTAGTTGCTCTTGATGGCAATGTACAACAATTCCTATCTGCTTTGATTTTTGTTCGTGCAGGGTGGCATAGCCACACTTAATATATTGATAATTATTTTTAGGGTGCGTCGCTCATCTCCCGACTACCTGAAATTAACGGCAACTGTAACGTCAACCTTGCTGTTGTAATAATGTATTAGCCCAAGCAGCATCATTTTCTTGAAGGGGTGGAACTGGCTTTTGTGTATAGTCTATAGCCAGATCAAATCCAGCGCGATCGTACACACCATCTATTAATACTTTTAAATCTATTATTGGTTCGACATCACCCCGACGCAAGGGTAATAAAAAAGTTGGAATCTGCTCTTGCAACCCAAAAGGGTATAATTCTGCTTTGGGACGGGATGGGCTACGACTCACCAAAATTCGATAATGTGATTGAATTTGCATACCCAAAATAGGCATAGGCTCACCACCGCGTAACAAATCGATTTCTACTAAATGAGTTGAGCTACCTAATATTTGCTGACGCTTAGTTTCGTATGCTTTTCTACCCTCACCAGAACGCTTATTTTTGGGTGACAACACCTCAATTACTGTGACAACTTCCCCAGTTCCCACTTCTCGCACCTCTAGATATGCCTCCCTTACTTCTTCTGGGATGGGAACGCTGACAGTCATGGGTTTTGCAGGTGGTGAAGCTACCGCGAGTGGAGATTGTTCCTTTTCGGAATTGGTGAGAGAACGCCCCATAACTACATCAGGGATACCAACTAAGACAGCATTTTCATCTGTCATCTGATACACTCGTTTTTCTACAGCTACACGGTATTTAGGTCGTAGTTGAGGAGCAACGGCATCAGCGATCGCAATAATTAATCTACTATGAACTTCAGGCCAAAGTTCTGGATTTTCAAGGTAGGGATTCATCCCTGGAAACGGTGAGGGCATAGATTGGTCGTGATAGAGTTCTTAAGGCTGATCCTAGCAATCTACTATTGTTATGAATAATTCACAAATTTGGTATATTGTCAAGTGTAATACTGGTAATTGCAAAATCGTCCCCAGCCAAGAAGTTGAGGACGATGGTGTCAATATTATCGACCAGTGGGGGCCGTTTAACTCACAGGAAGAAGCGATCGCTAGAAGAGTTGGACTCATCAGGTCTGGCAAATGCCAACCTCAATGAGTGCTGAGTGCTGAGTGCTGAGTTATGAGTTAAGTAAATACTCCGTAATATTATATACAGTTCATTGTGAGCCAGTTTCCTTCTTTAAGGGACTGGAAAACATATCCCAAAATTAAAACTCACCACTCACTACTCACTACTCATTACTCACC
>NZ_JAYGGZ010000031.1:57655-77718 GCF_034931465.1 Anabaena sp. UHCC 0399
ATTACTCACCACTCATAACTGCGTATTTTGAGTTTTTTCTGCCGTTGGTGTAGTTTTGCCAGCAATTTGTTTACCCAATACTTCCAAGGCTTTAGCGAATTGAGGATCTGCTAATGTGCCGATTTTGTCTCGTTCTCGCAGCCACAAGTCTTGACGCTGGGCATCTGTCAATTCGACTTTCACATCTGGGTCAATGCCATGTTTATTAATATCTTTACCACTGGCGGTATGATATTTGGCAATGGTGACTGCTAGACCTGAACCATCTTCTAAGGGACGTACAGATTGTACCAAGCCTTTACCAAAGGTTTGTGTACCAACTAAAACAGCACGCTGATTGTCCTGCAATGCACCAGAGAGAATTTCACTGGCACTGGCTGAACCTTTATCAACTATGACCACTAAAGGTTTATTCGTCAAAGCCCTACCTCTCGCTACTTCTCGCTCTTGTTCGCCTTGGCGGCCAATGGTAGAAACAATTGTGCCTTTATCTAGCCACATCCGTGCAATTTCTACACTAGAGAAGAGCAAACCCCCAGGATTACCACGTAAATCCAAGATATAGCCATTTACCCGTTGTTTTTCTAAATCTCTAATGGCTTGCTGCATTTCTTTGCCAGCGTTGGCACTGAACTGATTCAGACGAATGTAGCCAACTTTACCAATAGTTGTTTGCTTTTGAGAATAGCGCACGGGATGAATTTCAATCCGCGCCCGTTTGATTTCAAATTGTTTTTGTTGACCGTTACGATCAATCGTTAAGGTGACTTGTGTGCCTGGTTCGCCTCGAATTAGAGATACTGCCTGGTTGGTATCCATACCTTTGGTACTTTTGCCATCTATCTTGAGAATGATATCCTTAGAAAGAATACCTACTTTAAAAGCAGGTGTATCCTCAATTGGCGCAATTACAACCAGCTGCTTAGTTTTTTCATCCTGACTGATGGTGATCCCAATACCGGTGAGTTCCCCAGAGGTATCCACCTGCATATTTTTAAATTCTTGTGGGGTCATAAACCGGGTATAGGGGTCTTCTAGCTTTTTCAGCATTTCCCGGATGGACTTATAAGCTTCCTCTTGACTACTATAGGACTTGCTGAGGTACTCCTTGCGTACAGCTAGCCAATCGACCTGATTAAAAGTTCCGTCTACATATTGGCGTTGGACTATTTGCCACACCTCATCTACCAATTCCTTGGGACTTGCTTTAAATAAAGCCTGACCACGCGAGTGGATGCCAAGGCTAGTAACTGCGATCGTGGAGAGTGTTACCGCCGTAGCACCCAAAACAAGCCTACTTTTTGTAATCACCATAATGACAGCTGCGTCAGAGGGAAAAATTTATAGTCAGTACGCTCAATCTAACACAGGGTAAACTGTAACGAGCGAGTATGTATTCCTAACTTCATCAAAATACTTTTTAATCCGGGGATCTAGGCGATCGCCATTTACAGAAATTTTATCAAGAAAGAAGAAGTGGGAGTATATGGGTGTAGGGATTTAATGATGATTTTTGCCTTGGTTTTATCATGTAGGGTGCGTCAGTGGGATAAGACCAGGAAATACCAAGAAATTATTTGTACTGACGCACCCTAGTAACTACTGATAACTGTTAACTGATTTAAGGCTCTACCCAACGATCATCTGCTTTGATCAGGTTAATCAATTCTTCTACACCTTTGTCTTCTGTGACTTTTTTAATTTCTTCTCGTCCACGATACAAAGAAATGTAGCCAGGGGTTTTACCTACATAACCATAGTCAGCATCAGCCATTTCTCCTGGGCCATTGACAATGCAACCCATCACAGCAATGTCTAAGCCAGTTAAGTGTTTAGTGGCTTCCCGGACTTTGTGTAAAACTTCTTCGAGATTAAACAAAGTGCGTCCACACGAAGGACAAGCCACATACTCCACCATTGTTTTCCGCAAACCCAAAGCTTGCAGAATGCTGTAGCAAACGGGAATTTCTTTTTCCGGTGCTTCTGTTAGGGACACGCGAATTGTATCACCAATGCCATCGGCAAGTAATGTGGCAATACCTGCTGTAGATTTAATTCGTCCGTATTCGCCATCACCCGCTTCTGTCACACCTAAATGCAAGGGGTAGTCCATACCTAAATCATCCATGCGCTTGGCCATTAAACGATAGGCGGCTACCATCACAGGAACTCGTGAGGCTTTCATGGAAATGACTATATTACGGAAATCTAACGATTCACAAATACGAATAAACTCTAGAGCAGATTCCACCATCCCTTCTGGAGTATCGCCGTAGGTAAAGAGCATTCTTTCAGCCAATGAACCGTGATTTACGCCGATTCGCATGGCTTTACCTTGGTCTCGGAGGGAAATTACTAGAGGTGCTAGAGTCTCGCGGATTTTTTCACCAATTTCATTAAATTCAGATTGAGTATATTCAGTCCTTTTAGTGTTGGGTTTTTCAAACACATATAACCCTGGATTAATCCGTACTTTCTCGATGTGTTTGGCAACCTCCAGGGCAATTTTCATCCCATTGTGATGCACATCAGCAACAATTGGGACATCTTGGTAAGTTTTAATGAGTTTTTGTTTAATTTCTGCCAATGCTACAGCGTGAGCAATACTTGGGACTGTAACACGGACAATTTCACAGCCGATTTCGTGCAAACGACGGATAGCCGCTACAGAACCATCAATATCAAGGGTATCTTCGTTAATCATCGACTGGACTACCACAGGATAGCCGCCGCCGATGGTGACATTACCCACCTTGACCGGACGAGTTTTACGACGCTTGATTGTAGTATCAAAGGTGGTTTGATTAGTTGTATGATTGGATGTTGCGAGATTCGGCAGAGTTTGCATAACCTTATTAGGTGAATTTGCTGTAGCTAAAATATTAGATTAAAAGGTCTCTGTTTCTCAGAGTGCCATAGTGAGAGCTTTTTTGAGCGGTGCGATCGGAAAAAAGAATATAAAAAATCTGATGTAATTAAAATGGGGAGTTCTCGTAAAGATTTGGAACTTCTCAGATATTCTCATATTACCTAGTACCGTAAGGCAGAATTCAAAATTCAAAACTTGTACTAAGCTTGTCGTAAAGCCTGCGGCATAGCTAGGAGAAGAATGTTGACATCTGGCAAAAATAATGTAGAGACGTAGCAATGCTACGTCTCTACATGGTTTGTGAATAACGCATATTTCATTTTTTGATCTACTTTAGTCTTGATAGACATCTCCAAAAATGACGTAGTCACAATTCATGTAGCCGAAGGCTTCCCATAGGGGATTTATTCTGCCTACCAAGGATTCTGGACAACGCATAATTAAATTTGGTAGATGTTTAATAATTAGCTAAGGGGCGATAAATGCCCCTAATCATAAAACAGCAAGTTTTTGTTTCAGTATGCTCCGTTATTTTTTGGGACAACAACCACATCAACTGTTTTCAGTATTATCCATAAATCCAGCCAAAAAGTTCTAGCTTTGACGTAATGTAAATCTATTTGAACTCTGCGTGGATAGGGGATATCATTACGTCCAGATACTTGCCATAATCCGGTAATGCCTGGCCTGATTGTTAAAACTTGATCGATGTGGATACCGTATTTTGGTAGTTCTTCTGCGACTAAAGGACGCGGCCCCACCACACTCATGTCCCCCTTTAAAACGTTCCAGAATTGGGGAAATTCATCTAGACTAGTAATTCGCAAGAATCGGCCGATTGTGGTAATTCTGGGGTCTTTTTTTAACTTAAAACTGCTTTCAAATTCTTGCCGCAGATGGGGCGATGTTTCCATCATTTGGACGAGTACTTCGTCCGCATTGCTTACCATCGTGCGGAATTTAATACAATTAAAAGGCTTGTAATTTTTTCCTATTCTTTCCTGGACATAAAAAATCGGGCCTTCCGAACTGAAAGAAATCAGTAAGGCCAAGATTAAGTAAACAGGAGAAAACAGAAATAAAACTGACAAAGAAAACACGATATCGAACAGTCTTTTGGCAAACTCTCCGTTTAAAGTTGGAAAAGACAAACCTTGAGGTTTTCTTCTAGGTGTCTTTGTTTTTTGACCTCGCTTGAGTGCAGAACGCGTAGACGAGCTAGCATCTGGACTTAAGCGTCGCTTACCGGAGAGGAGTGAGCTCTGGGCAGTCATCATACTCCTTAATAATCCACACCACACATAGTCCCAATCTTAAAGCTAAAAGGAGGTGCTTCTGGGGTGAAATTGCCAAAAGCATCTAAAACAATTACAAAAAATTCTGGTTGTCACTCTCCAGAATGCCTTTTTTGTTATGCTGATGTAAAAAATCTAGGTAGCATCGAGCAAAAACTTGCGGTGAAAACTGGGCTGCGTGCGATCGCATATACTCAGGGTTAAGGTCATATTGATAAATTTCAAATTTTTCTACTGCCTCCACTAATGCTTCTGCTGTTTGTCTCTTAAATAGTATGCCCGTTCCTGTGTCTTTATATGAACGCACATCTTTTACCGTTTCTAACGCACCTCCTGCACCATAAGCAATCACTGGAGTACCGCAAGCTTGCGCCTCTACTAAGGCAATACCAAAATCTTCACAAGCAGCATAAACAAATGCCTTAGCCCTAGACATATAGTTTTTCACCACTTCATCAGGTTGCCACCCTAGTATTTGGATATTCGAGTTTGCTAGCTCGCGAATTTGTGTCATTTCCGAACCTGTCCCAATGATTACCAATGGTCGTTGCAATTGATTGAACGCTTGAACAATTAGAGATACTTGTTTATAACTCACTAACCGGGAAACGGTGAGATAAAAATCTTCTTTTTGCGGCAAGAATGGAAACGTCTCCACATTCACAGGCGGATAAATGACTGTGGCTTCTCGTCGATAGCACCGCCAAATACGCCGAGCAGTATGGTGAGAGTTGGCAATAAAATAGTCAACCCGATTTGCGCTCAATACATCCCATTGGCGCAACTGATGCAATAAGTAGCGAGTTACCCATCCAGCTACACCACTACCCAACTTACTGTGGTGTAGATAATCAAATGTTAAGTCCCAAGCATAGCGCATCGGGGTATGGCAGTAGCAGATGTGTAACTGGTCGCCAGTAGTTAAAATGCCTTTAGCAACAGCATGGGATGAAGACAGAATCACATCATACTGGCGTAAATCCAGTTGTTCAATTGCCAGTGGCAAAAACGGCAGGTATTTTTGAATTCCATTTTTGGCAAAGGGAAAATGCTGGAGAAAGGTACTACCAATCTGACGTTCATACAAATAACTTTCGGGATTGCTGGATTCAAAGTCAATCAGAGCATATAAATCAGCATCAATGTGATGGAGAATTTCCCGCACGACTAATTCTGAACCACCGGTGGCTTTTGGTGTTAGCCACTCATGAACAAGAGCATATTTCAAGGGCACAGCTAACTTTAAAATGTAAAAAATACGTCAAGCAAGAGTGTGAGGTTAACTGCACAGTTTCCTTTGGCGATGGAGGAATGGGAAATGCCCCAGATGGCAATTAAAGACAGAATTTTGCTAGTAGATGTTCCAGAGGGATGCAGCAACCTGATAACCTCAAGGGATTGGGCATTGCACAGTCCCTACAAAAGACATAGGAGTGGGTAAATTATGCGAATTTTGATCATGGGTGGTACTAGGTTCATTGGTGTTTACCTAACTCAAATTCTTGTGGAACAAGGACATGAGGTAGTGCTGTTTAATCGTGGTAATCGCCCACTACCCAGTTTGCAGGGAGTAGGACAAATTATAGGCGATCGCACTGATCCTACACAGCTGAAGGAAAAATTATTACCAGAAAATTTTGATGTAATTTTTGATAATAATGGTCGAGAACTGACTGATACGCAACCACTAGCAGAGATTTTTGCAGGTCGGGTGCAGCATTTTGTCTATATGAGTTCTGCGGGGGTGTATCTCAAATCTGACCAATTACCCCATGTAGAAGGAGATACAGTAGACCCGAAAAGCCGTCATCGGGGTAAGCATGAAACCGAAGCCTACTTGCAGCAACAGGGATTACCCTTTACTTCGATTCGCCCTACTTATATTTACGGGCCTCGGAACTATAACGATTTAGAAAGTTGGTTCTTTGATCGAATTGTACGCGATCGCCCAATTCCTATTCCTGGTACTGGGGTACATATTACTCAACTAGGTCATGTCAAGGATTTGGCGATGGCCATGTCCCAGGTGATTGGCAACAAACAGGCGATCGCTCAAGTGTATAATATTTCAGGCGATCGCTTCGTCACTTTTGATGGTTTAGCCCGTGCTTGCGCTCAAGCTGCTGGTAAATCACCCGATGACATCAAACTTGTGCATTACGACCCGAAAAAATTTGATTTTGGTAAACGTAAAGCTTTCCCAATGCGGGTACAGCATTTCTTTGCTTCCGTGCATAAAGCACAAACAGAACTGAATTGGCAACCTCAATATGATTTAATTTCCGGTCTAACAGACTCTTTTGCAAATGATTATTTAGCCACTGGACGAGATAAAGCCGAAGTAGACTTTTCCACTGATGAGGAAATTTTACAAGCTTGTTAAGGAGTGCTGAGTTATGAGTCTTGAGTTATGAGTGCTGAAGGCGGAGTAAACAATTTTTGAATTTTGTTAGCGCAGCGTAAAGCCTTCGGCATAGCTTCGCTTAGAGCGAGTCCGCGTTCACGCAGCGTCTGTCTACGACACGCTCCGCGAACGTAGAGAGCGTCATTTTGAATTTTGAATTGATTAGTCCCTATTGCCTAAACCTGATTTGGGTCAATACCTAACTGTTGTAACTTAGCAGCTAATCTTTCTGCTCGTTGGCTTTCTTGTTCTACTGGAGTCGGAATCCAATTACCCTCTGCATCATACCAGCGTAGCCACAAGCGTTCAATTCCTTGGTAATTACCTTGCCAAAGTCCTAATCCAAGTTGCAGACTAGGCATCCAAATTTGGGGTGTACTCAAGTTAATTTTGCTATAACGGTCTGCAACCAATTTGTTATAACTCAAAATATATTAAATCTGATTTACTAAGCAATATGCAAACAATATTAGTAACAGGAGGTGCAGGCTTTATCGGTGCTAATTTTATCCTTTTAGCGAGACAATCACAATGGGCAAATATAGTTAATTTAGATAAACTAACTTATGCAGGTAATTTAGGCAATTTAGCTAAATTACAAAGCGATAAAAACTATCATTTTGTACAAGGAGATATTGGTAATTTAGAGTTGGTTAGTTATATTTTGAAAACATATAAACCAGATGCAATTATTAATTTTGCAGCAGAAAGTCATGTAGATCGTTCGATTTTTAGCCCACAAGAATTTATTCATACTAATGTATTGGGTACGTTCCAATTACTAGAAGCAAGTAAATTTTACTGGCAGAAATTATCTTCTAATAAACAAAAACAATTTCGTTTTTTACATATATCTACAGATGAAGTATATGGTTCACTAAATTTACAAGATCCAGCATTTAGAGAAGATAGTCCTTATACACCTAATAGCCCTTATGCAGCATCTAAGGCTGCATCTGACCATTTTGTAAGAGCTTATCATCACACCTATGGGTTGCCAACTTTAACAACCAATTGCTCAAACAATTATGGCCCACTGCAATTTCCTGAAAAACTTATTCCTTTAACTATTATTAATTCGCTAGATGGTAAACCGTTACCTCTATATGGAGATGGTCAAAATATTCGCGATTGGCTATATGTCATTGACCACTGTCAAGCTATATATCTAGTTTTACAACAGGGAAAAGTTGGGGAAACATATAATATTGGTGGTCTGAATGAACAAAATAATTTAACTGTTGTAGAAAAAATTTGTGCAATTCTTGATGAACTAGTTCATCAAGATAATTTCTCTTATTCTTCTTTAATTACTTTTGTTAAAGACCGTCCTGGACATGACCGTAGGTATGCAATTGACTGCCATAAAATCAGTCATGAATTAGGATGGAAACCTGAAGAAAATTTTGATAGTGGTTTACTAAAAACTGTGCGATGGTATTTGAGTAATTCATCTTGGGTAAATCAAGTACGTTCAGAAAATCATCAAAATTGGTTACGAAAAAATTATGATAATAGGTAATATCGTCACTCAATATGGTTCGGTTAAGGTTAATTTAGAAATACAGAACTCCGGTTTATTTAAGAAATCGGAGTTATAGATTTGTGCATAAATAATTTAATACATAAAAACTATTTTATCAGGATAAAAAATGAAAGGTATTATTTTGGCTGGTGGTTTTGCCACACGCCTTTATCCTATAACTCACGTTGTCAGTAAACAGCTTTTACCTATTTATGATAAGCCAATGATTTACTATCCTTTATCTGTTTTAATGTTGGCAGGTATTCGGGAAATTTTAATTATTACTACTCCTACTGATTTAGAAGTATTTCAAAGATTATTAAAAGATGGAAGTCAGTGGGGTTTACAGTTTAGTTATATTGTCCAAGCAAAGCCAGAGGGTTTGGCACAAGCCTTTATTTTAGGCAAAGATTTCATATTTGATGATCCAGTATGTTTAATTTTAGGGGACAATATTTTTTATGGTGATAGATTAACAGAAATTTTAGTAAAAGCTGCCACTCTCAAAGTAGGTGGATTAATCTTTGGCTATCAAGTTAAAAATCCTCAACAATATGGAGTGATTGAATTTGATGCTAATGGTAAGGCAATCAATATTGAAGAAAAACCTTTAATTCCCAAATCCAATTATGCTGTACCTGGTATCTATTTCTATGATGCACAAGTAGTAGAAATTGCTGCTAATTTAAAGCCTTCTGTTCGCAATGAGTTAGAAATTACTGATATTAATTTAGCGTATTTACAACGGAGTCAACTGCAAGTAGAATTATTAGGCAGAGGATATGCTTGGTTAGACACAGGAACTCATGAATCTTTATATCAAGCAACTAACTTTATTCAAACCCTTGAAGAAAGACAAGGTTTAAAAATAGCCTGTATTGAAGAAATCGCCTATCTCAAGGGATATATAGATTTATCTCAACTGCTTCAGTTAGCTGCACCTATGGCTAAGAGCAGCTATGGTGATTATTTAATAAAAATTGTTGAAAATGAACAAAATGCAAATTCCAGTAAACATATGAAACTGATCACAAAAAAAAATGTTTAGAAATAGTGGATATAGCAGAATATTTCCTTGAAGCTAATCATTTCTATGATACTAAAAATGTGTTGTTACGCTACCAAATTTAGCGATAGCCAGGCACACTAGTGAGTGTCTATATCTAACGCTCCTCAGTTAGCGATCGCCTGGACAATTTCAGAAACCCCCATACTTGCTGCTTAAACACTCATAAATACTTATTTAACAAATATTAAATATTAATATTACTCAATAAAATATATGAATATTAATTAAATAACTCAATATAATGATACTCAGTATATGGAAAGATGTGACATATTTAACTATATAGTTATTTTAGGCTTTGCGATGCTTCACGTTTCACCCAAAAGAAAGAAAAATCACCTACCGGATTTTTTAGGTGTACTGAGAAAAAAAGCAGTCAATAAAGAATCCCTACTACTGCTAACAACTGTATTCATTTCTTTTGTGCCATCAATAGCTCAAGCTAGCTGTTTAATCTGGACTTCTTGGCAACCGACTAGGTTAACCCAACAGCAATGTCTTAATAGAGCTGAATTAGCCTTGAGAAATACGGGATTTACTAAAGGTTTTGCAGCATTGGAATCGGGGGTTTATGGAGAAACCGGACAATATAGCGGTACAATCCGATGTATTAGTTCCAAAGGTCTTGCATTCTTTATTGTTGCTGGCCCATCAGCTAGAACGGCACAAAATCTACTAACACGGTTAGAAAACAACTATTAATATACAAAAAACTTAACTTGGGGATTTCAGTTCTTCTCTGGGGGTTGGTTGCTTGTGGCACTTTGTGGCCATAGATAAATCCCTCCAGAGATTAACGTCAAAGTTACAGAAATCCAAAAAGCGATGAGAGATGGGATTTGCCACTCTACTGATAAGGGTGCGATGAGTAAGGCGATCGCAATAATCTGACTGACCGTTTTGAGTTTACCCCAAACATTTGCCCCGGTAATAGTCGTTTGATTAACTCGCCAACCTGCGATCGCTAATTCCCGCGCTAAAATTAAAAACACTCCCCAAGCTGGGATTCTTCCCAACTCCACTAAAACCAGCAACGGTGCTAATACCAAAAATTTATCGACTAAGGGATCAAGAAACTTACCCAAATCACTAATTTGGTTAAGTTTTCGTGCTAAATAGCCATCTAACCAATCTGTGAGTGCAGCGACTAAAAAAATTGCCAAACATATCCATCTAGCTTTCTCTGTAGGGTTGTACAAGCCATAAATTAGAAATGGGACACCCAGAAGGCGAGAAAAAGTTATCCAGTTGGGTAAAGTCATGATTTGGGTTGAGAAATTTTCTATAATTTCAACCAATCAAATAATTGCCCTAATGTCAAATGTAAATCACTAACTAAATCGGGGACTGGTAATATATCTTGTTCGTTCTCTAAATATATTGGTTGCTGATGAGGCGGATAAACTAAAATGCCGGATTCCTCTGGATCAATTAACCAACCTAAGCTAGTACCATGATTTAAACAATGTAAAATATTTTTGGTGACTTTGGTTGTACTTTGTTCAGGAGATAGAACTTCAATAGTCCAGTCTGGATATGTATTAAACGCATTAGCAATATTGCCTTTTCCATCTACAGGAATTCTTGGCCAAGCAAATACTGCTACATCGGGAACAGTTGAACGTCCACCAAATGTACAGCGTAATTCTGGAAAAGCTAGTGCAATTTTTTCAGGTTTAACTACACCATTAATTGTAGTTACCAATTCACCTTGTAGTCTACTGTGTTTACCTTGGGGCATAGGCTTTTGGATGATTTCACCATCAATATATTCACTCGCTGGTTTTGTTTCTGGTAATTGTAAAAATTCTTCTAAAGATATACGGCGAGTTGGTGTTTTAATCATAATATTTTTCCTGCTCGTATTTAACACCAAGTTTAGCTTAAATCAGTTTAGTTGACAGACTTAAGAGATGGTCACTAGTCATTAATCAACAGTCAATAGTCATTAGTTTGCCATGCTTTGTTAGTCATTTTTGATGGAACAATCAAGTTTTTTGTGTATTTGCATGGCATGATCTGTATTTTGAGATCATCCCAACAATAATATGACTGACAATACAGATTTTCGTATCGAACGCGATTCAATGGGCGATCGCCAAATTGCGAGTGATGCTTATTACGGTATTCAAACTCTGCGAGCTATCGAAAACTTCCCCATTAGCGGCATTAAACCATTACCTACTTACGTAGATGCTTGTTTATTCATTAAAAAAGCTACAGCAATTGTTAACGGTGAATTAGGCTGTATTCCCCAAGATATTAGCCAAGTCATCGTGGAAGCATCTGATGAAATCCTCGCAGGCAAATTTCGTGATCAGTTTGTGGTAGATGTTTATCAAGCCGGTGCAGGGACTTCGCACCACATGAATGTCAATGAAGTCTTATCAAACCGGGCTTTAGAAATTCTTGGTGAAGAGAAAGGCAATTACAAAAGAGTTAGCCCCAACGATCATGTCAACTACGGACAGTCTACCAACGATGTGATCCCGACAGCCATTCGGATTGGTGGCTTGTTAGCACTAGAGAGGACATTACACCCTGCTTTAGAAAAAGCGATCGCCACCTTAGAAAACAAAGCTGTAGAATTTCAAGATATCGTTAAATCTGGCAGAACTCACTTACAAGACGCTGTACCTGTGCGTTTGGGTGAAAATTTCCGGGCTTGGGCGCAAATCCTCTCAGAACATCAAAACCGCCTTTATACCGCCTCTGGGGATTTGATGGTGCTAGGTTTGGGTGGTAGTGCGGCTGGAACTGGATTAAATACCCATCCCCAATATCGTGTCCGTGTGGTAGAAGTTCTCTCAGAATTACTCAACTTTCCTCTGCAACCTGCACCCCATCTCATGGCTGCAATGCAAAGTATGGGGGCATTTGTCAATGTTTCTGGCGCATTACGTAACTTAGCCCAAGATTTAGCCAAAATTTCCCACGACTTGCGCCTGATGGATTCCGGCCCAAAAACTGGTTTGAAAGAAATACAATTACCGCCAGTGCAACCTGGTTCATCGATTATGCCAGGGAAATATAACCCCGTGATGGCAGAGATGACATCGATGGTATGTTTTCAAGTGATGGGTTACGACAATGCGATCGCGATCGCCGCCCAAGCTGGACAATTAGAATTGAACGTGATGATGCCGTTAATTGCCTATAACCTGATTCACAGTACAGAAATTCTCGGTAATACCATCACCGCCCTCACGGAACGTTGTATAGAGGGAATTACCGCTAATAAAGAACGTTGTTTAGCCTACGCTGAAGGTAGTCTAGCTTTAGTTACTGCACTTAACACCCATATTGGTTACTTAAACGCCGCCGCCGTCGCCAAAGAATCGCTAGAAACAGGCAAATCCCTACGACAGATTGTTTTAGAAAAAGAGCTAATGAGTGAAGCAGAATTAGCTACTGTGTTAAATCTAGAACAGATGAGCAGTATTTTAGTGAGTGGAGAGTAAGGGACTGGGGACTGGGATTTTTACTCAGCACTCAGCACTCAGCACTCAGCACTCAGCACTCAGCACTCAGCACTCATAACTCATGCAGAATTCAAAACCATCTGTTAGCCTCATTCGGGCTACCTCTTACGAAAAAGATACTTTAAGAGAATCTTTAGTCACCTTACTAGAACCTCTGGGGGGAATGGCGGCATTTGTTAAACCAGGGCAACGTGTCTTACTCAAA
Source organism: Anabaena sp. UHCC 0399 (assembly GCF_034931465.1). Classification (NCBI taxonomy): domain Bacteria; kingdom Bacillati; phylum Cyanobacteriota; class Cyanophyceae; order Nostocales; family Nostocaceae; genus Anabaena; species Anabaena sp. UHCC 0399. Next base: position 70,505 of record NZ_JAYGGZ010000031.1, read on the forward strand.
CCGAATTTGCTCACAGGTGCGCGTCCTCAAAAAGAGTGTACCACCCGCGCTGAACTAGTTTATGCCGTTGCTCAGATGGTGATTGCCGCAGGTGGTAAACCATTTTTAGGGGATAGTCCAGCATTTGGTAGTGCCAAAGGTGTGGCTATAGCCAATGGTTATCAGCCAATCATCCAAGAATTAAATTTGCCTATCATTGAATTTCACGGACAGCGTTACCAAACCGTGAGCGAAAATTTTAATCACCTACTAATCAGTAAAGAAGCGATAGAAGCAGATGTGGTGATTAATCTACCGAAAGTCAAATCCCATACCCAGTTAACCTTAACTTTGGGAGTCAAAAACCTTTTTGGTTGCGTTCCCGGCAAAATGAAAGCATGGTGGCACATGGAAGCAGGTAAAGATGCGAACCGATTTGGAGAAATGTTAGTCGAAACTGCCAAGGCAATTAATCCAGACTTAACTATTTTAGATGGGATCATTGGACATGAAGGTAATGGCCCTAGTGGCGGCGAACCCCGTTCCTTGGGAATATTAGCCGCAGCATCCAATGTCTTTGCCCTAGATAGGGCAATGGTAGAAATTCTCGACGTTCCACCCCATGAAGTCCCCACTGTTGCAGCTTCTCAAAGGCTAGGAGTTTGCCCAGACCTGGCTGACATTGATTTTCCCAACTTACATCCAGACTTACTCAAAATTACAGATTGGCAACTTCCAGATCAATTAATGCCAATTGATTTTGCAATGCCCAGGGTAATTAAGTCTACATTTAAACATTTTTATATTCGCTTTATTAAAGAACCAATGAGTGCCTATGGTAGACAGTAGTTTATCTTGAGCATTCACCCAAAAGTAAGTGCAAACTCTGCTACAACAATGATCAAATTAGGAGGGTAGTCTAGAAATTACCCTCCGATTGCTTAACTAGACCGCCCTATAGTGGCGGTTTTTCCCAATTAGTCTTAGTCACAAGCGATGCAATGCCATGTTCTAAGCTTGTCGTTCTCTACGTTGGGATGCTGCCCTTAACCTTCAAAGAAATGTCCCCAGCCCCCAATCTAAAAGCAAAAAGTATTTTTACTCTACCTATATATAGATTGACAAAGTTCAAGTAATATTACCCAAATGGATAAATTTAGATTATGGGAAAGATTGATAGTGTGATTACCGAATAGTTACTAGCAAATGCTGATAATTTATCTGTATTTCTTCGGGATGATTTTCTGCTAAAAAAATCTGCTAACCTACTTATCCTTACTTTCTAATGTATTTAGTTGTGACATTTTTTAATAGTAAAAAAAAACTTCCATGTCTCAGCAAAATTTCGGATTGTCATAGTTATTGTGAACAAGCTAAATCGCTAGAAATAGCTTAGGCAAAGGATTTAAATATGATAAAATCTTATTAAGATAAAATCAATTCAGATAGATCATTAATTTGCTCAAAAATAAAAATAACAAGCAATTGTCCTGTGGACTTAATCTATGCTTAACCTAAAAATAATAATTTACTGCCATAAACTGTAACATATTATGCACTCGGTCAAGTTAGGAATGTTCATTTGCAACCATGTATCAAGATTGCCAAGTACAAAGCCTACAACTATGAAATTCACCAAATTGGTTGATGTTTTGATCGGCTACACATTTGACAATGAAAAATAGCTAAAATAGTATTGAAACTCTCTACTTAGAGAGTCAACCTACAATTAATTGTGATTAACTCCAATTCTGTATGAATTCAGATAGCCAGTCTGCCAAACCTCCCGCCACGTATTCCCATCGTTTGGCAGACATTGTGGGAACATTAATAGCTGTAGTCACTCTAACACTACCTGTGTTTGTCATTGCCCACTATTCCACCAACGTTCCAGAAAGTCAGCAACCTATGACCTATGAACTAAAAACAGGTGGGCGATAGACAAAATCATCAACAGTTAAGATGTCACCAGCCGAAAGTTCCAAACACAAACAACGGAGAAAAAATTTTGAGCTAGCATTCTTGTATTTAATTCATCAACATACGGGCTAAATCTGCGTTCTTAGCTAAAAGGTTTAGCTTAATTGGGCATAAACCCGACACTTACAGACTCTTGTAGCGTTTACTCGTAGTAATGTTCCGTAGTAAAAGGAAACGAAGTGTCGGGATGAATGTCCGCGTGATCTGAGCGTGTCCGCCGACCAACATCAATCGGTGGATACAGGTGATAATTAGGGAAAGTTCAGAATAATACTTGGGCAGAAGTCCATCTTGGCCATAAAATTTTACACGGGGAGATATGTCCCCGATAAATTTTAAGTGAAATAAAGAGAGGAATTGTTTGTGGACTTATCCCTTATTCCAGCCCAGCCAAAACTCGGTGTAATTAATGTTCTGATTGAAATCGCAGGTGGTAGCAAAAACAAATACGAATTTGATAAAGAGCTGCAAGCCTTTGCCCTAGATCGGGTACTGTATTCTTCAGTAAAATATCCCTACGACTATGGTTTTATACCCAACACCTTGGCAGATGATGGCGATCCCTTGGATGGTATGGTAATTATGGATGAGCCAACTTTTCCAGGTTGTATCATTCCTGCCAGACCAATTGGCTTTTTGGAAATGATTGATGGTGGCGATCGCGATGAAAAAATTCTGTGTGTACCAGACAAAGATCCACGTTACACACACGTAAAATCCTTGAGAGATGTAGCTCCACATCGCTTAGATGAAATTGCTGAATTTTTCCGCAGTTACAAAAATTTAGAAAAGAAAGTTACTGAAATCCTCGGTTGGCAAGACGTTGACAAGGTAGCACCCCTGGTAGAACAGTCTATAAAAGCCTATAAGGGATAGTAGGCGATCGGTAATCCGTAAGACTAACGTAAAGAGTGGTGAGTGCTGTTAGCAGTAGCGCGGCGTTTAGCCGGTGCTGTTAGGGGTAGCACGGAGTTTAGTCGGTGCTGTTAGCGGTAGCGGGAGTTGAGCCGGTGCTGAGTTCCGAGTAGTATTATGCGTAGTCGGGTTTAAGCCCATGTTGAGTGAGGATACCCACTCATAACTCAAGACTCATTACTCAGCACTCATTACTCTGCCAAATATATAAATTGCCACATAACATTGAAACGAAATGCAGCGTACCCTCCTTTTAGCAAAAATTCACAATTGCACCCTCACGGGAGCAAACATCAATTATGTGGGTAGTATTAGCATTGATAAAATCTTGTTAGAAAAAGCCGGAATTATACCATACGAACAAGTCCAAGTAGTGAATAATGCTAATGGTGAACGTTTCATTACTTATACGATACCTGCTCCAGCCCATTCGGGAATTATTGAACTAAATGGGGCTGCCGCCCGTCTAGGCATGATCGGCGATCGCGTGATTATAATGGCTTACGGGCAGTTCACTCCAGAAGAGTTAAAAAGTTATACTCCTACGGTAGTCATTGTGGACGAACAAAACCGAATTTTGGAAGTGCGGCACTACGATGACCTGCTCAGTAAGGTCTAAATGCAAAAAAAATGTCAAATATTGAGCTGTCAGGTTCTCCGGTCTACCTAACTGAAAAGTCAGCCAACTCACCAAGTGGCCTTGTGGGTGATTTCGTTTTGAAATTTTGGGGTGTCAGGGGTTTGATTGCCACACCTGACGGTAATACCAGCCGCTATGGTGGTAATACTGCTTGTGTAGAAATGCGCGTAGGCGGTAAAAATCTGATTTTTGATGGTGGTACTGGTTTACGCATACTGGGTAAAACTTGGCAGCACTTACAACAGCCATTAGAAGCCCATTTATTTTTTACTAATTCCCAATCCAATCGAATTCAGGGGTTTCCCTTTTTCTCACCCGCATTTATTCCAGAAAATTGTTTCCATATTTACGGTGCAGCTGCTTCCAATGGGGCTTCCATTAAACAAAGTCTATGTGACCAAATGCTGCAACCACACTTTCCCTATCCCCTACAGGTTATGCAGTCTGAGTTGCAGTTTAAAAATATCACCCCCAATAGTGAAGTCAAAATAGACGATATTCTCATTAAAACTGCACTGATCAACCAAACTCAGCGATCAATTGGTTATCGGGTAAGCTGGCAAGACTATAGTGTTGCTTATGTTACAGATTTAAGTTACCGTGCAGAGCAAATAGAACGAGACGACATTATACAAATTATTCAAGGTGTCGATTTATTAATTGCTAATGCCACTTATACACCCCCGACATCCCACGATCATGATTGTGCCGACTCCCTTTGGCAAGCATCTGTGGAAATAGCTCAGACAGCAAATGTACGACAGCTAGTGATTTCTCATCATCACCCAGATGACCATGATGATTTTCTCGACAAAGTTCAAACTGAAGTTAAGTCTGCTTTTCCTAAAGCACTGCTAGCTTGTGAAGGTTTGGTATTATCTGTTGCGTAGGTTTTGTTCTCTGATTACTCAGCCCAAAAGCATTTTTGAAATATTCTCAAAGATAGAGGTTAATTTTCTTCGGGCATATCTTTTTTTTGTAAATTTTTTCAAAAAAACTGTGTTGGCTGTTACAATATTGTTAAGAAAAGTTTCTGGTTGCGTTTTGGGAACTCGCAACTGGGTTTTAACTCTATTGAGAAGACAACGCGAATGAATATTTTGAGACCAGCTGTGGGAGGCTGGTTTTTTTATCGAACGCGGCGGGAAACTCTATCCACAAGAGGATGGAGTTTTTTATTTGAGATAGGCAGTTCTAAAGCAATTACATCTTAGTATGTTAAGTTTTATAACCAATTACGTAATTACAATGAAGCAAGCTGTAGCAATAATTAAGTGAAGTTGAGGAAAATTTAGCAGTCCAACGTTTTCAGATTCCTCGAAATATCTGGACTAACAAAATTCATTCATCGAAATCACATTAATATAGTACATCTACATAACTTGCAAGGATTAACCATCGTTATGAGTTCCGAAAATTTACAAACAATAGTTCTAGATCCTCAAACCTTAGAGCAATTAGAAAACGAGATTAAACAGGAACTAATAGAAGTCTTGAATAAATCTCAATTAAACAAGGTATTGAAAAAATACGGTATATCAGAGTCAGAAGTGCTGAAAATACAATACACACTCGACTTAAATAAAATTCAATCTAGCGATGCTAGTGAGGATAAGGTAGCCATAGAATCTTTTTCAATGATGATGCGGCCACCTATAGGAACAAACTTAGCATTGCTTAAGCCTTGCCCAATAGAAGGCTATCCTGACGGGTGTTGGGTAGATTTATGAATAGTCATAAAAAAGTTGGTAATGAAAAGGCTTTAAGAGTGGGTGGTCTTTCAATTCAGCACTTAGCATTTTCAATTCAGCACTTTTTGTTTTTGAGCGATTGACCATGCCATGTTATTAGGGGAAATCGCGCCTATTTTGTTCGGTTATACGACTGTTGTTAGAGTGTAAATAACTATAACCTCTAATTATGTAGTGAAGCTTGAAATCTTGAAGCTGCTAGTCGCTCTTGAACAAAGAGGTGAAAGTCTGTGTACGAATGGATCTTGCCAAGTCTGAGTGAAGTGTTAGCCGAAAGTGAATGTATTGTGACTGAAGGCTCACCAACCAAAGCAGAGCGGCAATGGCGGATGAGTCTAGCAGCGATAGAACATTTGTTAATCAACACTTTAGGTAAAACTGCGCCTGATGTAAACCTAGGATTGGTTTTGGCTGCACCTGCACCTTTATTTAGTCAGCCAATACTTACCCAAAGGTTGCAGACGGTAACTTTTACAGCCAAGCCGTTTAACCCTTTGGCATTGATGCCATTTCATATGCCAGGTGCGATCGCTGAAGACCCCTCTTCTCCTGACAGAGATGCTGCGCGAACGGCGATCGCTATTTCTCCAGAAGAAATTACTCTCGATGAGTCAGTTTTGCCTCTACTACTAGCTGATCCCCTCGCAGCAGAGCAGTTTTGTCTAGTCTTTACAAAAAAATTTAGATTAGTTCTAGTTTTAGCCACCCGCAAAGACGGTACAAAATCATTTTCATTTTCCTTTGAGCCAGAAGTAGTACAGCAAGCATGGCGATCGCTTGGTGCGAGGGTCATGCTAAGTAATCCCGATTTCTTCGCGGAGTTGGACACATTAGTCCAAAACTATCCCCTAGTACCACCCGATTACCGCACTATTCTTCAGTTTAGCCAATTTCTACTCCAAGAATTACCAGAAGAAGGGACTAGAGAAGAGTTCCCCCAATGCCCTATCCCAAAAATCCCATCCCCCAGCCCTAATGTTCCAGCACCAAACCCCGATGTAGAACTACTCCAAGCTTTCGCCCATGAAGTCCGTACCCCACTCACTACTATTCGGACTATGACTCGTCTGCTGTTGAAGCGGCGGGATTTGCCTGCAACTGTGATTAATCGCTTGGAAATAATCGATCATGAGTGTACTGAGCAAATTGATCGCATGGAGTTGTTATTTAAAGCCGCAGAACTAGAAACCTGTGCGGCTGCGAAGTTTGCTATAACTCACCTGACTCCCATGTCTCTCGATCAAGTCTTGCATCAAAGTATTCCTCGTTGGGAGCAAGCAGCACAGCGTCGCAATTTAACATTAGATGTAGTTTTACCGCAGCAATTACCCACAGTAGTAAGTAATCCTGCCATGTTGGATCGGGTACTAACCGGGTTAATAGAAAATTTTACCCGCAGTTTACCGCCTGGTAGTCATATCCAAGTCCAGGTGATTCCCGCCGGCGATCAACTAAAGTTACAATTATCGCCTCAAACTCTCTGCCAAGATACAAATAAAGTCGCCACACCTCCAACACCACCAATCCGTAAAGCCCTTGGTCAGTTACTCATGTTCCAACCAGAGACAGGTACTATTAGTTTGAATATTGCTGCTACTAAACACCTGTTTCAAGCGATCGGTGGTAAGTTAATTGTCCGTCAGCGTCCACAATACGGCGAAGTTTTGACTATTTTCTTGCCGTTAGAAGTGAGTCATCATAAAAACGTCTAGAAACTAAGTACACAAAGTTATTAGTCATTAGTCAACAGACTGTCAAATAAAAAAATATTCATTATGTAGGGTACGTCAGTACGAAAACTTTTTGGTATTTCCAAGTTTTCTCTAACTGACGCACCCTAATGTCACCTATCACCTGTTCCCTATCCCCTGTATTTCTCCAGGATGAAAATTTCTGGAACTGTCAAGTTGTGTGCTGTATCACAATTTGTTCAGACATAGGGATAAGGA
>NZ_JAYGGZ010000032.1:0-76016 GCF_034931465.1 Anabaena sp. UHCC 0399
GAGGCTTACTCCCCTTCCCTTGTAGGGAAGGGGTTGGGGGTTAGGTCTGTCAAACCGCTATACCTTTTCCCTAAATTATCCCCAACTCACTGAGGCGTTCAATGGTTTGCTGCTGGGTTTGGATAAAATGCTTGCGTTCTACAGGTTGGTTTAGCATAGTGTTGGCTGGGTAAAATTTTGACTGGCTATAAGTTTGGGCATATAGTTCAAATCGCTGACGGGAAAGTAAATTATTTAACCCTGGACGGTGGCGATCGCGTCTTAATGCAGCTAAATCTATCTCTGCAAAGGCTGCCATACTTTCCCCTGCACCTGTCTCGGCTAATACTATGCCGCGATGGTCAATGATTTTTGAGCCACCATCTACTGAACCGATGGGTATAGGACTATTCGCAAGTCCGGCGGTGTTAGCTGAGACTACATAAGCCATATTCTCAACAGCGCGGGTAATTTTGGCTGCGTCTTTGGGGGTGAAGTTTTTACTATAAACTTCGGAGGTGGAATGTAAGAAAATTTCTGCCCCACGCATGGCTAAACATCTTGCTACTTCTGGATATAAAATTTCTTCTGAAGCCAAAGCTGCTAAGTTACCGATCGCAGTTTTCGCTACCGGGAAAACTCCCTCTAAGCCGTAGCAGTCAAGGTATTTATCCCAGACATCATGGGGTGTAGGCGCAAACATAGAATTTAGCCGCCGATAACGCAGTACAACTGCACCACTTGGATCAATGACAAAGCAGGTTTGAAAGTATAAATCCGGAAAGTTGGAGTCGAGTTCGTAGGCGTTTCCAGCTAAAAATATATTGTATTTTTGAGCAATTTTACCGAGTGCTTCATACTCAGAGCCGTTAATTTCTATACAGGCTTTGTTTGCCCATGCTTCCACAGACTCCCCCATCGGGAAACCAGTCAGGAAATATTCGGGTAAGACAATTAACCGACAATCAGAGCCAATAAATGCAATACTGGCGGCGATTTGCTTTGCTAGGCGGGTGATAGTTTTTTGTATTAGTAATCTAACTTCTTGGCGATCGCTTGCTTGATTGACTGCGTGGCAAGTCACTTGCAATGCTAAAGCCCGAAATGAGTCTAGGGATTGAGTTTGATCTGTCATGCTGGTTGTGAGTGGGGGGTAGAGACACGATGAATGGTATGATTTTAAACTTATTATTTCCTACCTCCGGTCGGTCGTAGACCATCGCACCAGTTTATTGGCTAATTCTTTACCTAACATCTTGCTTGTGTCAGAATTTCTCAAAATTTTAGAGACATTGCATCGGAATGTCTCTAAAAATTAGACGTTGAGGCTTAAATCAGTTTGACGCAAGGAAACCCAACATTATCAAGACCTTGTTAGGCTAATCTGCGCCTAAAGATGACCTCAGAATTCTTGTTTAACCTGTAAAAAGTTAGTTGGTTTAGGAAAAATTAAATAACGAAAAAATATGTTATCTGACTGTATTTTCCCTCTCTCGCCTCATTTATCATCTAAGTTCCTAGCTTTTGTATGATTTTGATTAGAAGATTTAATTGGTACAGCAATTAGTATTATGACTAGTTTTAACAGAGTGATACTACTTTTTATATAGACGTAACTAACCTAGAGAAAGAAGTTGGCTGCATGGAGAATTATCTAACTTTATTGAAGAGTGAATAGGGAATTTTTTTAATGTTGGAAATCAAGCACATTCTTCATCAATGGCAGCGTAAAATTGTCTTAGTGATGTTAACAGGGTTAATCTGGCTGATTAGCTTGCCGACTAATTCTGTTGAGGCGACTGGTTATTATTCAGTCAAAGACCACAAGGCAGAACTAGTCAGACCTTATTACGCTACTAGAGAACGCCACATAGCAGGCACAGAAATTACAAGGCCTTACTACACCACCAAAGATAGAACACGGATCACAACTACAGGTGATAATTACATCGAAAGTGGGAAAAGAGGCACAGAAGTTATGCCTAAAGAAATAGGTACAGGTAAGCGACAAAAAAATTCAATCAAAAGAACTTTTAGAACTAACGATTATGAGCGTAGTGAAATTGAAAAATAACTTATTCGTAATAAAGCTTAGGGGATATTTTCAGTAAGTAAATGGAAGCGAGGAGTTAAAGACTAGAGAAGAAAGATGTCCTTCCTTTCTCGGTGTGATTGATTAGCCTATGTTTTTCCTCCCCCTAGTACAGCACGGCGTAAATAAGCAGACCATTTCAAAACAGCAAAAGCCTTGGTATATTAAACTTTGGACTTTTGACTTCCGCCTTGCCGCACTAGCCCCTATTTTTAAGGCAGATTCTGGGATATCCTAAAGAAAGAGAAAGATTTGCCAAATAGAGTAATAATGAAGCTGGCAGCAAGAGTAAGTCAGGTAACACCTTCACTAACCTTAGCGATCGCCGCGAAAGCTAAGGCGATGAAGGCAGAAGGTATAGACGTTTGTAGTTTTAGTGCTGGCGAACCGGATTTTGATACCCCAGCGCATATCAAAGCAGCCGCAGTAAAGGCTCTGGAGTCAGGCAAAACCAAGTATGGCGCAGCCGCCGGTGAACCAAAGTTACGGGAAGCGATCGCGCACAAACTGCAATCTGATAATGGTCTAGATTACAAAGCGGAGAATGTCATTGTCACCAATGGCGGTAAACATTCTCTGTACAACTTGATGGTGGCACTGATTGACCCCGGTGATGAGGTAATTATTCCCGCCCCCTACTGGCTTAGTTACCCGGAAATGGTAACGTTGGTAGGTGGGAAACCAGTAATTATCAACACAGATGCGTCCACGGGCTATAAAATTACACCAGAGCAACTGCGAACAGCTATTACCCCCAAAACCAAGCTATTTATCCTCAATTCCCCATCTAACCCTACAGGGATGGTGTACACACCAGAGGAAATCAAAGCCTTAGCACAGGTAGTAGTTGATGCAGATATCTTTGTCGTATCTGATGAGATTTACGAAAAAATTCTCTACGATGGTGCAGAACATATCAGCATCGGTTCGCTAGGAAAGGAAATTTTTCAGCGCACCTTAATTAGTAATGGGTTCGCCAAAGCTTATTCTATGACTGGTTGGCGACTGGGTTATTTAGCCGGGCCTGTGGAAATTATTAAAGCCGCCAGTACCATCCAAGGGCATAGTACATCGAATGTATGTACCTTTGCTCAATATGGTGCGATCGCCGCTTTAGAAAGTTCCCAAGACTGCGTGGAAGAGATGCGTCAAGCTTTCGCTCAACGGCGACAGGTAATGTTAGATCGACTCAACGCCATCCCTGGTTTGAGTTGTGCCAAACCAGACGGCGCATTTTATCTGTTCCCCGACATCAGTAAAACAGGTCTAAAATCTTTAGAATTTTGTGATGCGTTGTTAGAAGCACATCAAGTAGCAGTCATTCCCGGAATTGCCTTTGGTGCTGATCAAAACATTCGCCTTTCCTATGCTACAGATTTGGCAACAATCGAGAAAGGCATGGATAGGTTAGAAAAGTTTGTGTGCAGCCGTATTTAGGGGTTTAGGGGAGAATAATTAATTAATTAATTAATTAGTTATTCGTTATTCTCCCCACTCATTACTCATTACTCAGCACTCAACACCGTAAATTTACCAATATCCCTCAAAAAATTAATGTAGCTTTGAATAAACTGATTGATAGTCCTATGTGTTAGGGGTAAGCTAATAACAATAAAATTAAAAACCTCAAGAGTCTTGAGAAACTGCATGACCGCTAATACTTTACTTAGTAATCTCTTCCATAAAGATACTGTTAAGTTAAACTCTCAAGAGATAAATCTGCCACTTTTACAGGATAAATTTTATAGTTTCTTCATAGAAAATGTAAATACCTGTTCACCAGAAGATGTTTTACAAGAATTTAAAGTGTTATTTATTGATTGCCTCAAGTCAGGCAACTTCCATAATGTGCCAGCAATTCAGAAAATTGTATCGTTTAATAACGAGCAGGAGTTTCGTCATACACTCAAACGCTGCTGCTACATTTTAATTAATAATTGGGCAGCTAAAAGAAAACATAAATATATTCAAGAACTGATTAATTTATTTGCAGAATTACCTAATTTTAGAGCCATAAATACTTTTAAAGAGTTAAATTTATATAGACAATGGCTAGAGAATTTTATTAATAGCCAAGATTATCAAGAACTGAAAATATTTAATAATTATAAAAATGATCATAATAGCAAAGGTCACTGGAGCGATCGCTATGCTGCTTATTTATTAGTTGTTCAATCATTAGATACAGATAAACCCAAAGAACAGCAAGAGGCAGCAATCAAACTTTACAGACAGATGAAAGACAAGTATAAGTTTGATTTAGCTATGTATATAGCTCGTTCACAGTCGGTTGCATCAAGTAGCACACGTTATAATAACCCCAGTATTTTAGGTGACAACGTTCTGCATTTAATTAAAAGAATCGTAGTCAAAAAAGGTAAATTCAGCCATGAAAACCTTGCCAATATATTTCTCAAGCAAACTGAAAATCAAAGCTTGAAAGAATTTAAGACTAGTTTGCAGAAATATTTATTTTTCTCAGTTGGTAATCAAGCAGTTGTATCCTTATTGCAGCAATCTTTCAAAGAAAAGTTTTTATTGTGGAAACCACAATTAGATAAGGAAATAATTAACAGAAATTTATTACTGAGAGTTTGCAACAAACTGATTGATTATCTGACCATAGAAAATAGACATGAACCTTCAGAATTATTCATTTTATTAGTTTCCCAAGGACATCCTTTAACTTTAGTCATTATCCTCCTGAAGATTATTTTTATTTCTAAAAATTCTCGGAGTCATTTAGAAACGCGCATTGCCGATTTAATTAGTTACTATCAGCATCAATCAGAAGATGAATGTCAATGGGTCATTCATTTTATAGAATTTTTTAATATTACTTTTGCTATTTATGCAGAAAATGTAGATTATAACTTGCTAAAAATGCAAAAGGATGAATCAGTTGACGATTCACAGGGCAATTTGGATATTTACCGTGTCTTTTCACAGGTGAAAGAACATCAAAAATATTAAGGGTTTTTGAGGAATATAGAAGCCCGGTTTCTCCAATAAACCGGGCTTCTATATGTCATACCAATTTCAAATCAGGATACTCAGCAAACAAATCATCAGAGGAGAGAGTATCGCCTTCAGCTTGGGGAGTCCACAGTATTTCCAACGCTAAGAGTTTATCCGCCGGAATGCTACCAATTTGTCGTAAAACTTGACGCAAATCATCAGCACTGTTAACTGCTGGTAGTTCAAACTTACCTAGTGTCGCCGTCAACAAGGTAACAATAATGTATTCCCCAGGGCCTTCAGTAATTAAACGAGTGGGGTTGTCAAGTTCACCAGATGAGGGTAAAGCTTCTTTAGCAAGGGCTGCTTTTAACTGGTTGTTGACATTAGAGAGAGTTTCTTCACTAAATTTGCTGCGTTCTGCTAGTGCTAGCCGGTTAAATTGACTTTCAGCCGCATTTAACTTGGCTTGTTGTGTACCAGCCCCTGCATATACCCAATATTCAGGATGGCGTAGCAAGGCTAGGCTAGTTTCTTGCAACACTTCTGCACGTCCCTCTGGGGAATTGGTATCAGCAGTTTCAGCGATGCGGTTAAGTTCTGGTTGCAAGTCTCGCGCTTGGGCTAATAAACCAACTTGCAAGCGATTTACGCTGATAGAAGGGTTGCTGTCGTAGCCGACTTCTTCTCCTTCACCACCGGAGACACGACGGAAACTTTGGACTAGGAAATTAGCGATCGCCAAGAAAATTAAGATAGTAAATAAACCGCCAAATCCTCCGCCAATACCCCAAAACGGAATCAAGAAAGGAAAGCCAAAACCACCACCCCCAGGATAGTACCCGCCACCGCCTGGAGGCGCGTAGGTGCGTGGGTTATAAGTACGGCTAGAAGGCATTCTAAAAGAACCACCACCAATTCTGCCACCACTACGGGCAGCTAATGCACCATCAGCATGGCTTAACGCTAAAACCATTACCAAGCCTAGGGTAAAGACAGTTTTTAACAGTGGTTTGATAGCTTGTTGTAGTTTTTTAGACATAATCACAGTTGCTTGAAAAACGCTATTGCTTAATTATTTTTTCTCTACTCAGAGCGTTGAGGTGTGTATCTGATACCAACTCATAATCAGCAGTGAGTGTTTGATTGGTAGTAAGGCTACATATCCAATCTACCGCGTCTTATCTGAGAGAATCAGCAAACCGTAGGGGGATTTCTGTAGTGGATAACCGTACCTCAGAATTTATTCCCTTTGAAGGAACTTTGGGATTAATTAATGATTAGTATGTCTGGGTAGATTATTCTGGTGCGTCAGATGTCGAAAATCTGTTAATTTTTACCAGCAATTATGCAAAAACTCTCTCTAACTCTTATTTCTCTGTGTTCTCTGTGTTCTCTGCGTCTCTGTGGTTTGTTATTCCGTAATTTGTGCGTAAGTCCTATTTACAATGGAATTTTAAGCATGAATTATTTAACACTGGGTAGATTATGCTGATGAGAGCCTATAAACCTGTTTCCAACTGCTAAAAAACCTTATCATCGCCCATTATCTTGGATCATAGCTCTGCAAAATGGTTAATTGATAGCGTTTTTAAGATGATAATTATAATTTCCTCAATCAAGAGATAATTTCTGCAATAGTTATCTCTTTTTCACTTTCCAGACACCAAGAAACTTGGCGAATTACCGTAATTATTTATGACCATTGTTTCTGGTGAACAGTCAAATTTATAACAATAAAAACAAAGCATATAATTAACCAACACTTCACATAAACAACAATAAATTTTCTATGTTTCATATTCTAAAATATAGATATAACCTTTGTAATGCTCTCAACTTATTGTCCTAGTAGTCCATCAAGTTGAAAGTGATGGATCAGCAAATTCGTAGTCTTCGCGTAGCGTCTCATAGAGACGACTAAAGTCCTGACTGTTCTAAGCAATAAAATGCTGACTACAAACTCTCAAAACTAACTTGACAAAACACTAGGTATTAGAGAGTACCAAACAAGCCTACCGATATCTCAGTCACAGCCAGTTTGATGAAGGATTGTAAAAATTTTTGACAAAATTGTGTAAATACCTAGCTTTTCGGGTCTACCTGTTGGCTAAAACTAAAAAAGAGGAGAAAATTTAGATACTAGCGTCAGTAAATCCTTCAGTACGATCATCCACAGAAATGCTTGCTTGTGTAATTACGTAATGGAGGTAGTACAAAAAGGCAAAAGTAAAAAGAAAAACATAAAAAGGACGAATGCTTATTTCATAAGCAGTTGGACTATTTACGATCGTGAATTTACTTAAGTTAGTATGTAGTATTACGGACAAACGTAGTGATTTTCCCAATGAGTTTAAATTTTGACTACTGGGTTCTGTAGGTGCAGGTTTGCCTAGGTCGGTGCAAGCCTAGCCGCAGTCTATTCTGAATTCTTCAATTACTTCGCCTTAGTTGCAGTTTGAATACTTTCAACTTATTTGCAGTCAATCAATCAAAATCAACATGGAACACGTCTCGCAACTGGCAACAAAAATCAGAGAAAAAACTGCATCCCCGGATATTTTAGTAATATCGCGGCTTTTTTTGCCGAAGGAAGCAGTAATTGGAGAATATCTTTACAATCGCTGTCTACAAGATCCAGAGCAGGTGATTGTTTTGACTGCTAGTTGTGCAGGTGATCAAGTATTTGACCAAGCGCAACAGTTTCCTGTATATCGCTGGCCTAATCCTAGATACTGGCTGGGTGGTTTTCTTGGCAGCTATTTGCAACCTTGCTTTAATTTAATCTGCTCATTTGTATTAGCTATCAAACTCTATTTTCGCTATCACTACCGCTATATTGAATGGGGACATGGCTATGAGTTTCCAGCGTTGTTGCTGTTGAGCTATATTTTACCTGTGCATTTTTTTATTTACTTGCACGGTCAGGATTTGGTGCGTGTTTTACGTAATCCCTTGTGGCGATCGCTATTTAAACTCACTCTGAAACGAGCCGAAGGCATTGTGTGTAATAGCTCATCAACACAAAATTATCTCAGAAACACCCTCCGCGTGCAAACACCCACCCATGTAATTCATCCTGTAGTTAGGCCAGAAAAATTTGGCTTGGGAAATAACTCTAGAAATTTAGATGAGTTACGTTCACAGGTGCGTCAAACTTACAATATTCCCCCAACAGCAGTAGTCATTCTCTCAGTAGGAAGCTTAGTAAAACAAAAAAGCTACGACCATGTAATTGAGAATCTACCACTACTTTTAACAATTGGTGTGGATGTTCACTATATCATCTGTGGGCAAGGTGCTTGTGAATCGTCACTGAAATCTCTAGCGCAAAGATTGCGGGTAGACAAGCGAGTACACTTTACCGGATATGTACCCCATCAAGAACTAGCAGGCTATTATGCAGCCTGTGACATCTTCGCCATGCTGACATTATCCAAGAAACCAACTAGCGCGTTAGAAGGTTTTGGGATTGTCTATCTAGAAGCGAGTTATTTTGGTAAGCCTGTAATTGCTTCCCGTCATGCTGCTTTAATTGATGTAGTGCATCACGAAGAAAACGGTCTATTGGTTAATCCTAAATCGGGTTACGAAGTATTTCAAGCCTTCAAGCAATTGTGTCAAGACCAACAACTGCGCGACAGGCTTGGCCGCCAAGGTAAAGAATTAGCCAAGCGCAGAACTCTGCATCGTTCATTATATTTGGGGAGTGGGGAGTAAACTTCCGCCGTCGGCTGAAATCCTGATTGCTAAAAATATTAAAGCCTCTCTCCTTGCAGAGGCTACGCCAACATTTCGCTGTCGCTACATACTCCTACGGAGTAGGCTTATGCCTGCGTAGCAAAGTAAGCTACAACATGACAGTTGAGAATTTTGTCAAGGTTCTGAAATGTATGCGGGTAGCACTTGTGTGTACACCGTAGCATAGAGAAGGGAAGGGGTATTATGAATTACGAATATCGCGTTCTAAATCATCGATTACTTTTTGCATATACCATTCTTCTGTCATCCCTGGATAATAATCTTTCTTCTGTTCAATTAATCTTTGTGCAAGTTCCCAATATCCTCCAACGAGGCGTAAAAGTCGCTGACGTAATATGTTAAATTTTTGCTGTTTAGCTTCAGGAATAGATTTTTGAATTTGTTTGAGGCTATCTAAAACTTGTTGATGATTTTCCCAGTCTTCTTGTTCACAAAAAATACTTATTGCTTTTTGATAGTCTTCTATAGCATTTTGCATTTCTTCTAAAAAAGTATAGGTAATGCCGCGATTGTAGTAAGCTTGGGCATCATTGGGGTTAATTTGCAAGGCGTGGGCGTAGTCAGCAATCGCACCGAGATAATTACCCATTGCTCGATAGGTGTTACCTCTGGCAACATAGGCTAAGGCATCTTGGGGTTGTAGTTGGATAGCTTGATTAAAATCCGCGATCGCACCTTGATGATCTCTCAATAAAGAACGGGCTTTACCCCGGTTACGATAGACGATCGCATCTTGAAAGTTTAATTGTAAGGCTTGGTTAAAATCTGCGATCGCTTCTCGATAATTCCCCATTTTGCAACGCACCACCCCCCGACAGCAATAAGCCTGTGCATCCTGGGAATCAGCCTGTAATATCCAATTTAAATCAGCAATGGCTTGGCGGGTGTCGCCCTTTTCGGCTTTTGCGAGTAGCTGTGTAAAATAGTCGTTAACAGATGGAATCGGCGCACTTTTAGTAATTAATGGCTGTGTAACCGATTTTTGCGCGGGTTGTAGCTGTTTAATTCTTTCTAAGCACAGACGACAATTTTCTGTGTCTTTTTGCAGTAAATATAAATCTGCGGCTTTTTTAAAACTAGCGATCGCATCTTGAATATACCCTTGTTTGCGCCGCACTATACCCCGTAAGTCATGCGCCGCAGCATAATTAATATTCAGACGAATCACCTTGTCTACATCTTCTAACGCCCCTGGTAAATTTTTCAGTGCTAGTCTTGCTAAAGCCCGACAGCGGTATGCTTCCACACTCTCAGCATTTATCTTAAGTGCTTCAGTGTAATCTGAAACAGCCTGAAGAATTGCGCCTGAGTCATAATATGCTAAACCCCGTTTTAAGTAAGCTTCGACATAATAAGGAGTTAGTTGTATTGCACGGCTAAAGTCCTCAATTGCGCCAGCATAGTCTTTTTGTTTCGCTTTCTCTAGTCCCTGATTGTAAAAGTCGTTATTCATCACTGTTGTTTACCCAACTCAGCTAGTTATTAGCCCTATATCTTAAATATTCACCATGATTTGCAATTATTCCTAATCACGAAGAAAATTAAACTATGAAAATTAGAACTATCACTACAGGTATATCACTTGATTCTCCACAGGAAACAGACAAGCTAAAAATAGCTGCTAATTTTAACCAACAAGCAAAGGTAATTTTTACACAACAAGGTTACGAAGTCCAAACCACAAGAATTGCTACTAACCCCTGGGAAGAATATCTCTCAGGGTTATCTAAAGTTGAAATTATCAATGAGATTAAAAATTTAGAAGAATTTTGTCAAAGTTTAAATATCAGTTTTTTTAATATTGGTTATGCTAGCACCCCTGAAACTATAGATATAATTCCTCAAATCAATAAACATACATCAATAATTTACTGTTCAAGTAAAATAGGTGTGAACTTTGAAAACGCTAGAGAATCAGCCCAAGCTATTAAACGCATCTCCCAAGAGAGTGAAAATGGCTACGGTAATTTTCGCTTCTGTGCTGGAGCTAACTGTCAGCCTGATATCCCATTTTTCCCGACATCTTACCATGTAGGTGAAATGTCTTTTGCGATTGGGTTAGAGTTGGCTGATTTGGTAATGCAAGCATTTTCGGAAGCTGATGATATTCAAGATGCGGAAAATAAGCTGCAAATAATTTTAGAGCAAGAAGTTAAGCAAGTGGCGGCGATCGCAGAAAAAATATCTGCTCAATTTGAGATAAAATTTCATGGTATAGACACCTCTCTTGCACCATCTCTAGATAAACAAAGTAGTATTGCTTTCGCCTATGAAGAATTACTAGATGGCAAATTTGGCAATCCTGGAACTTTAGCAATTTCTGGAATGTTAACGCGGGTTTTAAAAAAAATACCAATCAAAACCTGCGGTTATTCTGGCTTAATGCTACCAGTTTGTGAAGATATTGGTTTAGCAACTAGAGCCAATGAGCAAACCTATGATATTACAAGTTTATTATTATATTCAGCAGTTTGTGGCTGTGGATTAGATACTGTACCGATTCCTGGGGATGTTTCCATAGAACAGATTGCAGCCATATTAATTGATATGACAACTTTAGCATTTAAACTCAACAAGCCACTATCCGCCAGATTATTTCCTATCCCCAATAAAAAAGCAGGGGAAATGACTAATTTCAATTCCCCCTATCTTGTAGATTGTCAAATATTTGCAGTCAATTGATATTATTCATAAATTGTAGGTTGGGAAGCCACCGCCTTGGACGGGTCTCCCGGCTTGGGGCGAGTGGCGTTTGACGTAAGGAAACCCAACATTGCTAAAGTATTTGTTAGGTGTTGGGTTGCGCTGTGCTTAACCTAACCTACATACTATTGCTTCCTTCAATCAGTCAATAAGCTGGGAGAAGTTAATACAAACACATCTCTAATGCCTTGAGATTCAGTTTGGGGTTTAATTGGCGTGGTAAAGTGGAAAAAATCATGATCGTTGACTAATAATAATTCTCCTGGATAGAGAATTTTACTCAATACAGGCTTTTCTTTCTTAGCCGTATATAAATGTGTCTCTCCACCTTGAATATTTTCTCGCTTCACAGAGAAAATCCCAATAAAATCAGTACCATCTTGATGGATACCTTCAGGTGCAGGATTGCCAAAACTATCAGGCGTGCAAGTCGTTCTAATTTGATGCACCCCAATTTCTGCTTCTGGATGTAGTTTACAAGAATCACGAAATGCTAGCACTAGCTTTTGAAAACTATCAAGTTCTATCATGGCATCTTCTATGTCAGCAAACTCTCTTTTAATGTCGCCAACTAAGGGATTATATTCTTTACTTTGAAAAAGATAACCATGAGGTAATTTATGTAATTTCCCCCCGGATAAAGTAACCCGTGACAGTCTTCTTAAACGGTAGTTGCCTTTAATATAAGGATCTAAGGGTAAATTATTAAAGAATGGTTGGAAATCTTCTGTGTTAATAGAATTTACCTTTCTCAAGGTAAATAGAAAAGCGTATTCTAATGCTGTAATTTCTCCTACTTGTTGCATAGGATGTTTCTCCTTGCATTTTATTTATCTCCCGATTTTTTTCTGGGAGGGTTATAACACCGAGTATATGCTACTTTTTATTAAATTGTGGTCAATCGTAGTACCAAAGTTGTCATCTCATGATATGTGCTGTTCGTATTGAGGACTAACGTCCTCAAAAATATAAGGACTGTAGTCCTGACTATGAACCTGGAAATCTGGGAAAATGTTTTTGTCACTGCATTTACTTTTTCCATGACTGATTGGCTTTACTGTTATCCGCCTCTGTATCCTGGTGTTTTGCTAAAACGCTACAAACGCTTTTTTGCTGATGTGCAGTTAGCTACTGGGGAAGTAGTTACAGCACACTGTCCCAATACTGGCCCGATGACTGGAGTATCAACCGTTGGTAGTGTGGTACAACTTTCTAAAAGCGATAATCCTAAGCGAAAATTGGCTTACACTCTAGAACTAATTCAGGTACACGATAATCAGCCGACTTGGGTAGGTATAAATACAGTTTTGCCCAATCGGATAGTGAAGTTAGCTTTAGCAAAGTACCTGTTCCCAGAATTGGGTAACTATAGCCAAATTAAAGGCGAGGTAGTTTATGGACATGATAAGAAAAGCCGGGTAGATTTCTTGTTGACAGGGACTGACGCAGAACGCCCGATTTATTTAGAAGTGAAAAACACAACTTGGTGTGAAGGGACTTTAGCACTATTCCCGGACACCGAAACTACCAGGGGACAAAAGCATTTACGAGAACTAACTGCACTCCTTCCCCAAACCCGTGCAGTTATGTTGTACTTGATTAATCGGGGTGATTGTACAGAGTTTGCCCCTGGTGATAATGCTGATCCTGTTTATGGTAAGTTATTACGGGATGCGATCGCACTTGGTTTAGAGGTTTTACCTTGCCGCTTTGATATTTCCCCCGAAGGTATTCGTTATCTAGGTTTGGCAAAGCTCAGAGTTTAAACTTAAGTATTTTTTTAGACATGACAAATCTGCAATAGCATACTAGTATAAGTAGGATTTTTGAATTTATGGATTCAGTTATGGATACTTTCTCAGTTGCAGCTAATGCTATTGCTACTCTAGTTTTTTCGGAAGCAGTCAAAGAAATCGGTAAAAATATCGGTAAAACTATTTCTGGCTTTGTCGGATTTTCAGTGAGTTTCATCAGTGATAAGTTTAAACAAGGTATGCAGGCAATTTTTCACTGGGCTTAAAATTATCGTCTCTACAACAAATCTATCTTTAATGGAGCAAGAGGACTCCCGGCACAGTGTTAGCTTGCCGGAGAGATGAATTGCGACCAATATAAAACCGACCGCAGGAAGACAGTTTACATAGGTTGACAGCGTGTGTAGAAAACAGTAAGATACATAAACATTCAAGTGGTCGTTCGCGGTAGCGTTGCGTAGCAAGAGAATGCTTACACTTACTTACGAATACAAGCTCAAACCAACAAAACAACAGATTGAGGATATTGAAAACATCTTAACTGTGTGTCGTAAAGTTTGGAATTATGCTTTACGAGAAAGAAAGGATTGGGTTAATTCGCGTAAGTGTAAGGTGAATGCTTGCTCTCTTGAATGCGAATACATTATCAAAGCTGATGAACCTTTTCCTAATTATCATGTCCAAGCTAAGAGATTAACTGAAGCGAAGAAAAATAATCCCGAATTGAAAAGTGTAAATGCTCAAGTCTTACAACAAGTTCTGAGAACTTTAGATAGGGCATGGGATGATATGAAAGCTAGAAATTTCGGCTTTCCTAGATTCAAAAAACACTTTAGGATGAAAAGTTTTGTCTTCCCCCAGCTAAAAGGAGAAGTCCTTAAAGCCAATCAACTTAAATTGCCTCAAATCGGATGGGTTAATTTTCATCAATCTAGACCAATACCCGTCGGCTTTGTTGTTAAACAAGCTAGGGTAGTGAGAAGGGCATCGGGATATTTTGTTATGCTGTCTTTACAGGCAGACGTTGATGTACCTGATATTTCCTTTCATGGTCATCCTATCGGGATTGATATTGGTTTAGAAAGTTTTTTAGCTACTTCTGAAGGCACACTAATTGCTAGACCTAAATTTTTTAAATCTCTCCAACGTCAGCTGGAATTGCTACAAAGAAGATTGAGAAATAAAAGGCTAGGTTCTAATAACCGCAAGAAGTTGAACGTAAAGATAGCTAGATTACATCAAAAGATTTCTGATACAAGAAAGGACTTTCACTTTAAAACAGCACACAAGATTTGCGACCAGGGTGATTCAATATTTGTAGAAGATATTGATTTTAGGACATGGGCTAAAGGAATGCTTGGTAAACATACACTTGATGCTGGTTTTGGACAGTTCTTTACAATATTGAGTTACGTATCATGGAAAAGAGGTAAGTATTTTGGCAAAGTCAACAAGGACAGAACTAGTCAAACTTGTCCTTGTTGTAATGCACATACAGGTAAGAAAACATTAGATGTAAGAATACATTCTTGTCCTGAATGTGGATATACAACAAATCGAGATGTTGCTGCTTCGCAGGTAATTAGAAATCGTGGTGTAAATGCCGTAGGGCAGACGGTATTAGAAAATGCTTGTTGACTCGTACTGTCGGGGGCTAGTAGTAATACTAGTCTAGGTAAGTGGGGATGAAACAAGAATCTCCCTTCACAGGCATTCGCGGAGCGTTCCGTAGGAAAGCCTTGAAGGTGAGAGTGTCAATCGGGAATTAATCCTTGTCGCACTACTAGTAATCTTTAGCCGTCAATGATAGTTATCATCATGGGTGTATCGGGTTCTGGTAAAACCACCATTGGTAAACTGTTGGCGGAGTCTTTGGGATGGGAATTTCAAGACGCGGATGATTTTCACTCGTCAGCAAATATTGAGAAAATGCGCCTGGGTATTCCCCTTGATGATGCTGATAGAATACCGTGGTTGCAAGATATACGAAATGCGATCGCGCAATGGTTGCAAGAAAATAGAAATGTAGTTTTAGCTTGTTCCGCACTCAAAGCCAGTTATCGACAATTTTTAGTAGGGGATAGCAGTGACATCAAGATAGTCTACCTCAAAGGAGCAGACAAAATTATCCAAAAACGGCTGCAAGAACGCCAAAGTCACTTTATGAGCGAAAAACTCCTCAACAGCCAATTTAACACCATTGAAGAGCCTAATAACGCTATATATATAGATATTTCACAACCCCCAGAAGAGATTGTGAATTTTCTCAAGACTACTTTTGGTTGATTTTGGGAGTTGGGAATTGGGAAGAAGTTATTACCCATTACCAACCCTTAGCAAATTAATATCTGATGAAGTGTAGCACATCACGCAATACACTATAACCTGCTAAATCCCACAGTAAATAAGCTAGAAAACCAATCATTGCTAAACGACCATTCCAGAGTTCGGCTTGGGGATTAAAGCCGAAGATAAAGGCGTTGCGGTCTATGCCATTGTAAGCATTAGCAACTGGTGGTAAATCTGTAGAAGGACGAGTTTCCATTGTTTTCTCCTAAATATTCAGAACTGTTTTTTCAAAGCTTTGTTTTAGTTAGGATTTACCCACTCACAACGAAAATCAAAGCTTTGCGATTGCTTGTTTACGGTCGCAATGACGAAAATACGTAATGATTGCGTAAGTCTGGTTAGTAACCAATGAGGTGCAATACATCCCGCAGGACGCTATAACCTGCTAAATCCCAAAGCAAGTAAGCGAGAAAGCCAATCATCGCCAAACGACCGTTCCAAATTTCCGCTTGGGGATTCCAACCAAATAAAAACGCATTGCGATCGCGTCCGTTATATTCGGTAGCAATTGTTGGCAGATTACTAGTGGAAGAACGAGTTTCCATTTTTTGCTCCTAACAATTTGTTACTTAACTTAACTTTAGCTATTTATCAGTGAATTGCTTTCTGTCGGTAGATACAATCTCTAAGCACTTCTTGCGGACGATTAATGGAAACATTTTTATATTGTCAAATCCATCTTGAGGAGGTGACGATCATCTTATTTGTAAATAAACGTAAATTTGCATTAAAGTCTCATGGATTATGAGGATATTTCTTAAAAGAAATAAGGCACAAACAATTATTAAAAAATAAATGTATTATTCTGTGTTCTATAAGGATTTTTTGCTCCCATTTTTATAAATCTCTTTAAAATAATGCGGTTAAAAATACAAACTTCTATCTCCCGTAAGATATGATTTCAATCTTTGGGAAGATGATTTTAACTATCAAAATTAAGGATTCTATATATTAACAATAAAATTGTAGGGAATGCCATAAATACATACATCAAATACACTTGCTACTCACAAACTGACTAACTTAGTGCTGAGTCCTAAGTAATGAGTGAGCGGACTTTTGCTTATTTTTGCTTAAATCCGCCCTTACCCACTTAGCACCCAGCACTTAGCAATTATTATTAGCGCAAGGAAATACAATGTTTCACAGTACAGATATTATACTCGCACTCTACAAGCCTCTATTGTGGGTAGCACAAATCCCCGTTACTCCACCAGGGGTCTCACCAGCACAATTATCACTGCTGACTGCTGGGCCGCGCTTTTTTGTTGCTCTCCTGTCTGGAGTGATTTTAGCTTTTGCTTTCCAATTAGTATTAACCAATCTTTCCGTAGCCGCAGGGATTTCCTATTTGGGTCGTCCATCTGATTCAGGTACGGATGCAGGCGGCAGTTTTGGCGGGACAATTCGCAAAATTGGCACGGCGGTCGGACTGTGGACATTAATCTCTGTCACTATTGCCTTATTAATCGCCTCTTTTCTCGCAGTAAAGTTGAGCCTGTTGGTTCTAGATCCGGGATTGGGAGCAATTCTAGGTTTAGTGATTTGGGGTGCATACTTTTTATTATTGGTGTGGGTGAGTTCTACTACTGTAGGTTCATTAATTGGTTCGGTAGTTCACACCGCCACCTCTGGTTTTCAGGCGATTATGGGAACAGCTACCGCAGCCCTCGGTGCAAAAGCCGTCAATCAGCAAGTAGTATCCACAGCTGAAGCCGCCGCCTCTGCGGTACGGCGGGAATTAGGCAGTGCGATCGACCCGATCAGTATCCGAGAAAACATAGAAGATTATATTGAAAAGCTGCGTCCACCAGAATTAGACGTATCTCATATTCGCCGGGAATTTGAAAGTTTACTTCAAGACCCACAGCTGAGAGAAATTGCTGGTAGCCCTGATTTGCGTCAGATTGACCGCCAAAAGTTTGTTGAGTTAGTCAGCAGCCGTACAGACCTGTCGAAGCGAGATATCAACCGCATCGCTGATAATCTATACAAGGTTTGGCAACAAGTTGTAGGTCAACAAAAACCTGTACAAGACAACCTGGGTGAGTTGGTTAACTATCTCAAAACGATGCCACCTGGACAAACCAAAACCGATGAACTCAATGCCAAACTAGATCGGTTGATTGCAGAAATGCGTCCAGCGAAGGAAGCTGATCAAAAAACAGCCCCAGGGCCGATTCAGAGTACAATCCAGCAAGCAATATCTGCTTTAACTGGCGTAGCTTTGGGACGGGCAGATTTATCAGATTTAGATGTGGAAAAAATCTGGCACGCCTTGACTACAGCCAAAGAAAAAGCTACAACACAAGCTGATAAATTAGGACTGCCTACACCTTCCCAACCTTACAGCCCGATTCGCGCTGATGTAGAAAACTATCTGCACAACACCTATGCTTGGCAATTGAGTGAGGATAGAATTGCCCAAGAATTTCGTGATGTGATCTACGATCCAGCCGCCGATCCTAGTACAGTGCGGCGAGAACTAGAACGACTTTCCCGCAAGGATTTTGTGAATATTCTCCAAGACCGGGGATTACTGACTCAAACTCAAATTCAGCACATAGCCGATCGCCTGGAAGCGGTGCGTCAGGAAGTGCTAGTAATAGTCACTGCTGAAGCTGAAAGAGAGATATCCCAAGACTTGCAACGCCGTGTTAACAGTTATTTGTTAGTAACGGCTAAGGCTGATTTGACCCCAGAAGGGATTGAAAAAGATTTCAAACCTTTAGTAACAGACCACGAAGCAGATTATGAAACCCTATCGCGGCGACTGGCTATAGTTGAGCGTCAACAGATGCGAGATATATTGCTAGAACGCAATGATATGCAGTCCTACGAAGTTGATGCCATTTTAGATCAATTAGAAAGACAACGCGATCGCAGTTTGGTAGAATCCAAAAACTTGGCAGAACAAGCCAAATATCAAGCTGAAACCCTCTGGCTAAATGTCGAGGCATATCTGCGTAACACCGACAAAGCCGAATTAAACCCCGATGCCATCCGGGCTGACCTGAAAACCTTGCTAGCAGACCCCCAAGCCGGAATGACGGCAATTGGGGCGCGGTTATCTCGCTTTGACCGTGATACCCTAGTACAATTATTGAGTCAAAGGCAAGACATCAACGAAGACCAAGCTAATCAAATCATCAATACTGTTGAGGAATCTTGGCACAGTGTCCGCCATGCACCGCAAGCTATAGCAGACAAAGCCAAAGAACAATATGATTCTGTAACTACAACTATTGCCGATTACTTACGCAGAACTGGCAAGGAAGAACTTAACCCAGAAGGGATTCAACGGGATTTAAATAGATTGTTTGAAAATCCTAGTGAGGGAGTTGTTGCACTGCGGCAGAGGTTGTCACACTTGGACAGAGATACCTTGGTAAAATTGCTCAGTCAACGCCAAGACTTGAGTGAAGCCCAAGTCAACGAAGTGATTGACTCTGTGCAAACTTCCATTCGTAACATTGTCCGTGCGCCCCGTCGCCTAGCTACCCGCACCCAACAAAGAGTGCAGAACTTCCAAGCTTATTTAGAAGCATATCTGCGACATACTGGCAAGGAAGAATTGAACCCAGAAGGCATCAAGCGCGATGTGCAGTTACTACTGCATGATCCCGGCGTAGGGATGGAAAGTTTGGGCGATCGCCTGTCACATTTTGACCGGGGTACAATTATTGCTCTGCTAAAAATTCGCGAAGATATCAGCGATGAAGAAGCTGCCCGCATAGCAGATAATATCGTCTCAGTCCGCGATCAATTTGTCGAACAGGTGCGGGGAATCCAACGGCGCATTCAAGATGTGATTGATGGAATTTTTGAAAGGATTCGTCACTATCTCAACTCCTTAGAGCGTCCCGAACTCAATTACGATGGTGTTAAACACGATGTTCGCACATTATTAGAAGACCCCCAGGCAGGATTTGACGCATTGCGCGATCGCCTCTCATCCTTCAACCGCGATACCCTCGTAGCCATCATGAGTTCTCGTGAGGATATTTCCGAAGCCGATGCTAACCGGATTGTTGACCAAGTTGAACGCGCACGTAATACAGTCTTACAACGTGCCGAACGCCTACAACATGAAGCCGAACGCCGCTTAGAAGAAGTCAAACATCAAGCCCAAAGACAAGCAGAAGAAACCCGCAAAGCAGCCGCTTCAGCCGCTTGGTGGTTATTTGCTACAGCAGTAGTATCCGCCGTTTTCGCAGCCTTTGGAGGCGTGATCGCTGTTGTCTTAGTGTAGTTGAACAAATTTGTCTCCGCTTAATTTTCAGCCTCCTAAATATGGGAGGCTTTTTTATAGGAACTGTAAAAAATCAACAATTCATGCCGCAAAGAGATAATATCCACAGTATGAGTTAATGTATTGCCTGACATTGTTAATGTATTGCCTGACATTGTTAATGTATTGCCTGACATTGTTAATGTATCGCCTGACATTGTTAATGTATCGCTTGACATTGCCAATGTATCGCCTGATATTGCTAATGTATCGACTAACTATCTTGTGTGTAGACTGTAGCTAGGTCAAGCAATGGATACCAACACGGTTTATCGAAACATTGTAAAACAAGTCATTCAGAAATACGCTAGTTTTCGTCCGTCTCATGGTGAAATTAGACTAGACACAGTATTTGATGATACCCAAAATCGTTATGCACTCATGCAGGTAGGCTGGGAAAGGGGACGACGAGTTAGAGGAAATTTGATTTATGTCACTATTCAAGATGGGAAAGTTTGGGTGGAATATGATGGCATGGAAACTGGTATTACTCAAGACTTAATTAATAGAGGAATTCCAGAGACGGATATAATTTTGGCTTTCTTACCTCAATCACAGGCTGTAAAGACTGGATATTGAGACAAGGAAGACAAGAAAAAAACTTAGTGACTAATGACTAATCAAACTAGCGATCGCCTCAATCAAAGCATCTGGATCTACTGGTTTTGATACGTGCATTTGAAACCCAGCGTCGATTGCTTGCTGCTGATTGATTTCCCCAGCGTAAGCAGTCAGTGCGATCGCCGGGATATTTCCCCCCCGTTGTGGTGGCTGCTGTCTTAATTGCCGTATCAACATATAACCGTCTACCTCTGGCATTCCAATATCACTAATTAAAATATCTGGTAACGACTCAGATAGTATATCTAATGCTTCTTGTGCTGATGTCACGGCAGTAACTTCGACACCGTAATCTTCCAGAATAAAACTTACTAAGTCTCTGATGTCTGGTTCATCGTCTACTACCAAAACCCTTCTACCTGAAAGCATAGGTGATGGATGGCTAGTGGATAAAGGTTGATCGTCTTCGTAACTCATTGGTTCAGGTTTGTGTATCAGTGGTAAATTGACGCGAAAGGTAGCACCCATACCTTCACCAAGGCTGAGGGCTGCAACAGTGCCACCATGTAATTCTACGACCTGACGCACGATCGCGAGTCCTAAACCCAAGCCACCAAATTTTCTGGTAGTTGTACTGTCGGCTTGACGAAAGTAATCAAACACATAGGGCAAAAAATCTGGTGCAATGCCCTTACCTGTATCACTGACTTGAATTTGTACTTGGTGATTAACTTCTTTGAGGTGAATATCTACTCTACCCCCAGGGGGTGTA
The DNA here is from genome assembly GCF_034931465.1 of Anabaena sp. UHCC 0399. Classification (NCBI taxonomy): domain Bacteria; kingdom Bacillati; phylum Cyanobacteriota; class Cyanophyceae; order Nostocales; family Nostocaceae; genus Anabaena; species Anabaena sp. UHCC 0399. The sequence goes on from NZ_JAYGGZ010000032.1 coordinate 21,222, forward strand.
AACTTGACTGCATTAGAGAGTAAATTCCATGCTACCTGTTGTAGTCGATTGGGATCACCCATGACTTGACTTAAATTAGGATCAAGAAAAGTCTGAATGTTAATAGATTTAGCATCTGCCGCCAGTCGTACTGTTTCCACCGCCGCTTCCACTACCATAACTATACTTACAGGACAGACATTTAATGTCAGTTTGCCTCGAAGGATGCGGGAAACATCTAATAAATCTTCAATTAATTGCGTTTGCAGTTTAGCGTTACGTTCAATGGTTTCTAAGGCTCGTTCAGTAGTAGCTTGATCAAACTTGCGGGAACGTAACAATTTTGACCAACCTAAGATGGGGTTGAGTGGGGTTCTTAGTTCATGGGAGAGAACCGCCAAAAATTCATCTTTAATGCGATTGGCAATCTCTGCTTCTTCGCGTGCTAATCTTTCTTGAGATAGTAAGCGATCGCGCTCTTGTTCTACTTGCTTGCGTTCGTTAATATCCAGAACAAAAGCCACGCCCATGTTTTGCGAGTCGTTGAGTAAAGCTATGCCTAATACCACTGCTACCCGTTTACCGTTGTGGTGGATATATTCCTTTTCGTAAAGTTGGGAAACACCATTGGCTTTGACTTCAGCGATCGCGCGATCGTCCAAAGGTCTATACTCTGGAGGAGTAAGTTCTCGCCAATCGATTTTACCTAAAGCAGCAAACTCTTCACGGGTGTAACCAGCTAGTTTTAAGTAAGCATCATTAGCATCAGTAATCAAGCCATCTACAGTCCAAAACGCCACCCCAATCAAATTGGATTCAAACAACCGCCTAAATCTAGCTTCGCTATCTCGTAAAGATTTTTCAGCGCATTTGTGTTCTGTAATGTTACGAGAGACTGTGATTACACCCTCAATATTTTTGTCAACATTACGTAGTGGTGTCAGTATGTATTCATAGTATTGTGTACCATTTACTGTCACATATTCACACTCATCTTTGATCGGTGTGCCGGTTGCCATGACAGTTTGATATTGATACTCTACTGTTTCGATTAAATCTTTTGGTAAATCAAGTTCTTGCACAGTCTTACCAACCATATCTTCTGGATGAAGACCCAAAGTCGCAGCACCCCCATGACTGACATATTGATATTGACCTGTGCTATTGAAGATAAAAATGTGATCTACTGAGGTAGCGAGAATAGCATCTAAGATATTAGCCTGTTCTTGAACTTGGTTCACCAGATGCTGTGTATTTGCTTCTATCTGTTTGCTTTCGGTAATATCCATACACGTCCCAATCATCCTTATCGGCTGTCCCTGTTGGTCAAAGAAAAATTTTCCCTGAGCAGCAATCCAATGTATTGTGTGATCTGGCCAAACTACGCGAAATTGATCACTGTAATGCGGTTTACTAGCTTGGTTTTGGGAAATTTTCTCTATGACTTTTTGTCTATCTTCAGGATGCACACAGGATAAAAACGCATCATATGTACCAGCAAAACTTCCTGGAATTAAACCAAATAAAAGTGCATGATTTTCCGACCAGATGACTTTTTCAATCAGGATATGCCAATCCCAAAACCCCATATTAGCAGCATCTAAAGCCATCCTCAGCCGTTCTTCACTCTCCCCTAAAGCCGTTTTTACCTGTCGTCTATCGCTAATTTCTTGTTGTAGTTGCTGGCAAGGAAGTTGACACTCAACTAATTGCACAGGCGGCTGACACCCGGCTGCGTTCAGTTGTTGCTCAAGCAATGCTTGGCTGCGCTGATACTGTTTTTCTAATTGTTCTAACTCAGCAACCCGTCCTCGTAAAGATATTAATTCCTGAGTTAGTTCACAGTTAGCCGGGTCAACATTTGGGATTGACATTGGGAAAATAATTCTAAATTAATAATGCGACATCAATTATGATGCACCGCATAAATCAGATTGAGTATGAATTTTTTAACTAAACAAATCAATCCCTCATCAGATATATAGAAATTTATCTCAAAGGTTGTATATTTATACCTGTCATCTATCTAGGGTTAGATATTTAGTCGAAGTAATGTAGGCCTGACTTTGCCCACCCGACATTAGATAATACCTTTTATGGGAGCGATCGCAGTCAGACAATGTTGGATGTACTTTGATCACCTATAAACTTAACTCTGACTATTGCTGGAGATAGAGGGAATGTATTCTACTGTACAGATAAATTTATATATAGACTAGTCCACAATTAAATGTCTTTGATCATTGCCTCCGAAAGCGTCTAACTTGGAGGTAATTTTTTTGTCAAGGGAGAATTTGAATTTTTGTTAAAAAAGCCCCCCGGTCGTTAGCCGAGGGATTCTGCAAGTCGGTATTGTCGCATAAAGACATTCGCGAATATCACCATACCAACCTCAAAAATGCCATATGTGCCAAAATGCCAAATGAGTGTAGCGGTAGCGGGGCGTGAATTACTGGTCATTGATTAATTACACTGTAAGCTTTAGCTTTAAGTAAAGTCATTAATTGATCTAGCTGTTCATAGATATCTAATTCATTCAAGATATTCACATAACTATAGTTTAATGTTGACGTTGAAATGCAGCACTGGTGTGATTAAACCTGTATTTCTACGTATAAATTTGGTTTGTATAGATGGGAACTCTAAATTAGAAAACCATACTGGAGATCAAAGTTTATGCCCAGGAGTCCTGTTAGTGCAACGCTGAGTGCAACAGATAAGGATGCCTTGTTGCAAACGATCGCTACAATCAAAGAAAAGCTACCATTTTTAGTTGATTTGAATAATGAAGAGCGGAAAGCCTTACCCAAGATGGGAGATAAGAGCCGAGCCTTTGTCAGCAAAGCATTAGAGGTGGCGACACAGAACCCAGAGTTTTTACCACGTTCTTTTGACTTGGAAGAAATGCGAAAGGATGTGCAATTATTTGAAGCGTTGTATCCTTTATTGCTGGCGTTGACACAGTTGCAAGAATTGCTTGATGATACATCTTTGGCGGTGGGTAGTGAAGCTTATGCAGCCGCGTTGCAGGTATATAACTATGCTAAAGCCAGTGGACAAACGGGAGGATTAGACGCTGTAGTTGAGGAAATGGGACAAAGGTTTGCGCGTAAATCTCGGAAAGCCAAGCCTCAAGCAGCAGTGTTGTAGAAAATAACTCGACAGTTGCACTTTTTAAGAGGAAGTGTGAACTTCAGAACTCGGATGTTGAAGTAAATTGCTCGGCGTTCCGAGTTCTGAGCTTGATTTTTGGAGTAAAAAGCTTGGCGTTTTGAGTTCTGAAGACGAAATTTCGAGTTCCAAGGTTGAAGGGTGAAGTTAAGCAGGCGATCTTAGTAGTATTTTATTCTAAAAGCCTGACTATTATGTGGCATGACTACAATTTTGGCTGAGTTAATATAGTAAAAATGTTTTCTGTTTATTCTCGGTAAAAATGCCAACTCAAGATTACAAATTTAAACGGTTCTGGTATCCCTTATCAGTAACTCTCAAGTACACTTGCGGCGGTTATTTATGCAATCCTGAAGAAGAGTGGGGACACATATATAATCCTGAATTACTTGCTTTTGATACCATTTTAGAAAAGCCATGTTTGGTGCTACTAGGTGAAGCTGGTATGGGTAAAACTACAGCAGCCGAACACGCATATTTTCAAATAAGTCAGAGGCTTAGTGGTTCAGAAGATGTATGTTTGTGGTTCAAACTTATTAACTATGACTCAGATAAGGATCTGTGTGATGCAATCTTTATTAATGAAACGTTTCAAGCTTGGCTTAAAGGAAGACATAAATTACATCTTTTTTTAGATAGCCTAGATGAAGGATTACTTTCCATCAAGAAAATTATCATTATTCTCAAGCGTGAAATAGAAAAGCTACCTTGCGATCGTCTATATTTTCGGGTCACTTGTAGGACGGCGGATTGGAAAGATAGCTTAGAGAAGACGCTAAAAGACAAGTGGGAAGAAACTAATGTAGGAGTCTATCAGTTAGCTCCTCTACTTCGAGAAAATGTAATTGAAGAAGCGAATAGAAGAGGCATAAATGCTGAAGATTTTTTACAGGAAGTTTTTAACAAAAATGCTATTCCTCTGACTATCAAGCCAATAACATTAAAATTTATTCTGGGCATTTATCAAAATGGGCGGTTTCCTTCTTCTCAAAAAGATTTATACGAAGAAGGTTGTTTACAAATGTGTGAAGAAGTTAACCCAGATCGCCGTGACTCAGGAAATATTGGCAATTTAAGTGCAAAAAAACGATTAATTATAGCAAGTAGAATTGCTGTATTACTTCTATTTTCTAATAATTCTGCTATCTGGCTCAATCCAGAATACGGGGATATGCCTAAGACCGATATTGCTATTGGTAATTTGTGTATAGGTAAAGAAAACATTGAGCAGCAAGAATTTTTCTTTGACGAAAACTGCATTAAAAAAGAAATTTTATCGATTACAGAGTTATTTTCTTCGCGTGGACAGCATCGAATTGGGTTCGCCCACCAGACCTATGCTGAATTTCTTGCTGCATGGTACTTATATCATAATAAAATACCTTTGAATAGGATAATGCAACTGTTTGTTTCACCTGAAGATCCTGAACGTAAGTTAATACCTCAGCTTCATGAGACAGCTGCATGGCTAGCTAGTATGAGAAATGATGTACTTCAGGAAATCATGAAGACTGATCCTGATGTGTTGTTGCAAAGTGATATACCTACAGATGCAGATATTCGAGCAGCAATAGTTGATAACTTATTGAAACATTACGAACAGGGAAAATTATTTGATTCAAATAGAGATAATTATTTTAGATACGAGAAACTTAAACATTCTGGGTTAGCTGTGCAATTACGTTTATATATTCAGGATTCTAGTAAGCCAATTGAAGCAAGAGAGGTAGCGATAGATATTGCTGAAGCTTGCAATGTAGATGAACTTCAAGAGGATTTAGTAAACCTAGCACTTGATTCATCCCAATCAATTTATCTCAGAGTTAGTGCAGTAAAAGCAATTGGTAAGATTGACAATACAACTACACGATTGAAATTAAAACCTCTGGCTTGTGATCAAATATTGGAAGATGAAGATGATCAGCTTAAAGGTTATGCTTTGAGCGCACTTTGGTCTGAACACTTAATGGCACAGGATCTATTTGATATTCTTACCCCACCTAAGCAGAGAAACTTCTTTGGGGCATATCAAATGTTTCTGAATTTTGAACTTTTACCAAAACTGCAACCAAATGATTTAGCATTTGCTCTTAAATGGTTAGAAAAACAGGGTTTAAGGTATTTTGAACATCCCTTTGAGACATTGGGAGATGCCATTATTGTCAAAGCTTGGGAGCATTTTTATTTACCTAGAATTTCAGAGTATTTTACTAAAGTAACTCTAATACAGTGGAGAGAATACCAAAAAATTATAACTCGTGATAGTGTATTAGAAAATAATTTTCAAACTTCGCTTATCAATGATACTAATAAACGGCGAAAACTTATTGATCAGGCAGTTGCACAAGTTATATCTTCTGGAGAGGAAGCAGATTTTTTAGTGAGTGGATTAACAGATTATATTATTCAAAGTGATGATATTATCTGGATGCTTGGCAAACTGAAAAATGTTGACTCTCAGGAAGAGCGAATTTGGTCAAACATAATTCAGTGGTCATTTAACCGTCAAGATGCAAAGCAAATAGATGCTATTCTTACAGCTACCCAGACTAATAACATCTTACGTGAAGGATTTATATCTTATTTTACAACTATTGATTTAAATTTAGAACAGGCTGAAATCCTGAAAGCTGATTACGAGAAGAGGCAGGAAAGAGAAAAATCTAGACAAAACCCACCTCTCAATCCCCCACCTAAAGAAAGAATCGTTTTACTCTTAGATCAACTGGATGTAGGCAATCTATCAGCTTGGTGGCAACTTAATAGGGAAATGTGCCTTAAGCCAGATAGTCGATTTTATGAAAATGAGTTTGAGTCAGATTTAACTAAACTTCCAGGATGGGAAGAAGCCGATCTAAAAACTCGTAAAAGAATTATTAAAGGTGCTGAAAAATATATTCAGGAATTCATTCAAGTTGCTTATGATTGGATAGGGAAAAACAAGTTCAATAGAGCAGCGTTAGCAGGCTGTAGAGCTTTACAACTACTTTTGAAAGAAACTCCAAAATTTTTAGAGGCTCTATCATCTGAGGTTTGGCAAAGATGGGCATCAGTTATAGTTGGTTTTCCTTCCAACTCCCAAAGAGAAGAATACTATACTGAGTTAGTCAAGCTTGCATATATCAATGCTCCAACTGAAACTTTAAATACGTTGCTATTAATTATTGATAAAGAGAATAAAGAACATGATTCTATATCCATCCTTTATAAATTTGATAAATGCTGGAATGAACGGTTTAAAGCGGCTATTTTACAGAAAGCTAAGGATACAGCAATTAAACCTAAATTCTTAAGTCAGTTACTTGAAGAACTGTTAAAACATGAATCGACTGAGGCGAGAAAGTTTGCTCAATCGCTTGTGTCTATTCCTCTACCTCTAGAAGAAGAAGCGCATCAAAAAGCAGTATTTGCAGCTAAGGAATTAGTGGGATGTGCAGAACCTGTTACCTGGGAGATTGTTTGGTCAGCCATTCAGCAAGATACAAATTTTGGACGGGAAGTATTGGAAGCAATTTCTAACCGCTACTCACATGGTGTTTATTTGCCCATCACAGAAAAGCAGCTAGCTGATTTATATATCTGGCTAGTACAACAATATCCTCATGCTGAAGATCCAAGACATGATGGTGTTTACTGGGTAGGAGTTAGAGAAAGCATTGCTGGTTTTAGAGATAATGTTCTGACACAACTGAGAGAAACTGGCACATCTCAAGCGTCTACTGAAATTGAGCGTATTTCTGAACAGTTTCCTGAATTAACATGGCTAAAAATAACTTTGCTCAACGCTCAGTCGGTTATGCGACGCAAGAATTGGCAACCACTTCAACCAGAAGAGATACTACAAATTGTAAGTAATACAATAGAATTTCAAACTACACACATTCAGGCAGAAGTTTTGATTATGAACCAATCAAACAACCCAATTATCAACTTTAACAACGCTGTAAACGCTGCTAATATAAACAGCACTATCAATGGAGACCAGATTCAACACAATTATGCTCCAGAACAAAATCTAGTAGATACTTTTGATGAAATTCAGCAAATCTTCAACCGCCTTACAGAAAATTACCAACCTTCAACTGAACTTGAACAAGAAAAACTTGTCACAACAGCAGTGGAACAAGTAAAACAAAACCCAACTTTGATGAAACGCGTAAAAATTGGAGGACAAGCATTTATATTTGAAGCACTTCAGAAGGCTTCTGATCAGTGGTGGGTTAGCCCATTTGTAAAAGCAATTGAGGCTGGGATTAAAGGAGAATAAATCTAAGTCAAAAGTTAGGTGGTTGGATAGACAATCACCATCATTTAACCTCATAACTCGAAAATTGCACTTCAGAACACGAAGTTCCGACTTCAAAACAGCAACATCCGAGCAAAAACCTCGAAACTTCAGTTTCGGAACTCCAAGTTTCGCTTTCAGAACACCAACGTTGAGCCTCTGAACTCGACATTTCGACTTCAAAACCCGAAACTTCCCTTTCCGAACTCAAATTTTGGACTTCAGATGTCAAAGTACCGAGTAAAAAATTGATAATTTGAGTTATACGAGATATTGAATAAACATTGATGGTTTTGAATTTTGTTTTCTCTACTTGTCTCTACTCAACCCCACCAACAACCGCGCCAAAGCCTGCACCGTAGGACGCTGCGAAACATCCTCCCCTCGCTGTAATCTATGAACCCTACCACGTAAAATCGGCGTTTCCGACTCAACAATGTCATTATTCCCCAAAAAATCGCTAAAAACGATCGCAATAACTTGCACTCTCAACTCATCACACAACTTTTCCCAAGGCGCAATCTCAGACTCATCTTTGACTAAAATCACCGCATGGGTAGCTTCTTTCATAATCAAGCGGTTCGCGTCGGAGATTCTTCCCCCAATATCAAAGACGAATATCGGTGTATTGATACCTCTGACTTCCTGCGCCTTCAATTTGGCGAACTCTGGACTAAATCCTGCTTTGTATCGTGCTTTTAACTCGGTGGCTAAATCAGGATCACGCCTGGCGGTTTCGCTGTACCACGAACCATCGCCATCGGGACAGCCGGAAATGAAGTATGATTCGGGTGCGTCGGGAATCTGCAATAGTGCTTGTTTTAATCCCTCTCGAAAGCAAGTCTTTCCAGTGTTTGCAAAGCCACACAACACAACTTTCAGGTTGCTTTGCGGCTGCGACTCTCGCACCATATCCAAAATATCCCCGACTTGATATTGGGGATGTCTGCTAATGGTGACTACATATCTATCTATCCCTGGATCGCCTATTTTGGGATCTAATAGAGCGATCGCATCATACAATTTCCCTAACTTATCCGCTAATACCTGACTAACTAATACTGAAACTCGGCCATTGATTTTGATGAGATCACCACCGGGTAATTCCCCTGTAGTAATCATCTCATCTAACTTTGCCGCTACATCGCGGACTATGCGATCACCTGTAGCTAGCGTACTACCAAATCCTACTTTGAGGATATCACCCTGTAACTTGATATAGTAGGTATTCATTATGTAATTAATGACAAAGCATTGATTCGGGCTTTTGCCTGATTACCGATTCCCTCCTAAAATTTAATCAATCAAGTCTCCCAATTTATACGCGGGATTGTGTGTGATTGAAATCACATACTTAGCCAATTTAGGATCATAAAAAGCTACTGCTCCGTAGATATGAGCAAGTTTATGTGCTAATACAAAGGCTACAGGTATAGATATTGGCCCATTGATTTTGAGTAATGTTCCTCCTGATAGTTCACCTGATGTAGCCATTTCTTCTAGGCGTGCTGCTGCATCGCGGACTATTTGGTCATTTTGAGCAGGTTCGCCAAATCCAATGCGTAAAATTCCGTCTTTTAACTCGATTTTGTATGTAGCCATGTCGCTTTGCTCCAAATTTTAAATTCCAACTTAACACTTCAAAACGTGAATTCAATGAACCTCTCCCCAACCCCTCTCCGACGCGGAGAGGGGCTTAAATCTGGCTGGTTTCAACGGAAAGTCGAGCTTTTAAAGCCTCTAACGCCACTTCTCTTATGATCGTTGTTTTTTCTGTGCTGGATACATCATACACCCTACTGGAAGAGGCTACTTCCAGAGTGTCGTATGCTAGAAGCAATGGAATAGGAAGACAAGGAGAATTTTACCCAGTCCCCAGTCCCCAATCCCTAGTTATTTAATTTTGAATTTTGAATTTTGTAGGCTTGCCTTCCCGTAGGGTATTTTGAATTGATTTGTCCCCAATCCCTAATAAAAGTGTCTGAACAAATTTTTACTGATGTGCCGCAAGTCGAATTATTACAATGGTTAGCGCGGGGTTCTCTGAAACAAAACTTACCGCGTGCAGTGCGTTTGTGGGTATGGCTGCGCTCTCTGTACGGTGATGCTCAAGACCGTGCATTGTTGGATGATGGTTTTAGTTTGGCACAGTGGCGAGATACTTTTTTTACTCTCAGCCACCCCAAAGGTGAAGCAATTCCCCCACTGCATCACCCTAGCTGTCCTTGTAGTAAAACTACCGCAGAATGGTTGTTTGATCAAAAAACGGGACTGGAGCGATCGCAATGGCTACAAACTGTACAAGCACATACTCCCATCCCAGATTTAGATAAATTCCTACAACAGCGATTGTTTGGTGTAACTCGTCGCAGTCTCCAAGCTGATTTAGATATCTTGGCGGAGTTGGGTTGGTTGGAGAAACATGAGCAGAAATATTATCGCGTCAAATATTTCCCCTCGCGTCCGATTACCACCAAACGACACACCAACGAATTAAATTTTCTCAATCAAGAGGACTTAGTCGCGATCGCGCAAAATCTTTCTCAAGAAATCTGTGGTGTGCGGCGGTTTTTCTTCAAACTAGATTTTGTGGTGACAGCTACAGATGAACTGGAAAACTGGCAATATGAATTACAAAGGCTATGGGGAAAAATACCAGTCCCACCGATTGAACTCACTTATAACAGTGCGAGATTGGGGAATACTTTCATCTGTGTAGTTTATCCAGTCTGTATTTATTATGTCCAGCGTGCTGTTTATTTGTGCGCTTTTGGGCAAAGTCCTGATCTAAAAACCGATTGGTATAACTTCCGCCTCGACAGAATCCAAGATATCACCCCTATTGAGTGGACACATCAAGACATCCCCAAAAATCTGCAACTACGCTACCACAAACGTAACTTACCCACCCCGGATGAAATAGAAGCAAAAATGTCAGAGGCTTGGGGATTTGATTTCTATTTAGATGCTCGCTCGATGTTATTACGATTTGACCGAGATTATCACGATCGCTACATTCGCCGAACTTTTCGCCATGACACATTTAAAGCGATCGCCTATTCACAAGTCAAAAATCTCATCAAAAAGCATACAGTCAATCTAGAACAACAGCAGGCATTATTACAAATTCTCGCCCAACGCTCCCCGGATGATGCTTACTACCGCGTGCAGTATCGACACGGTGATCACAACGTTATTATGCGTTTACGAGCATGGCGACCCAGAATAGAAGTTTTTCTCCCTTGGGATATGCGGCAAAGTATAGCTAATGATGTGGCTAGGGAGTTTCAACTTTATAATTCGTAGTTCATAATAACCTGAGACAAAGTAAATTAAGTAGAACGACTTGAAAAAACCAAACTATGCTAAGTAATGTAAAAAAATTAGGATTGAGTTCGTAGTATTCGCGTAGCGTCTGTCTACGACACGCTGCGCGAACGCGCAGCGTCCCGCAGGGAACGTAGAGAGGACTTTAGTCCTTTTTTGTTCGCGGAGCGTCCCGCAGGGAACGGAGAGAACGCAGAGAGAACTAAAGTTCTTACTACAAACCTTTAATTATTTACCCTGTTCTACTTACATAAGTAATTAATATTTAATTACGAATTACGAATTACGAATTACGAATTACGAATTATGGTCGCACATATCCTTTTAGTTGAAGACGAAGTCAAACTGGCTCGATTTGTGGAATTGGAACTGAGTAGTGAAGGTTACAAAGTCAGCGTAGCCCATGATGGTATGACTGGTTTGACCTTAGCGCGGGAGTCAACGCCAGATTTAGTAATTTTAGATTGGATGTTACCAGGACTCACAGGCTTGGAACTGTGTCGGCGGTTGCGTGCAACTGGAAATAAAATACCAGTAATTTTGTTAACAGCCAAAGATGAAGTGAGCGATCGCGTGGCAGGATTAGATGCAGGAGCTGATGATTATGTAGTCAAACCATTTAGTATTGAGGAACTATTGGCAAGAATCCGCGCTCATTTACGCCGCACCCAAGAGACAAATGAAGACTCCTTACAATTTGCAGACTTAACACTCAACCGCCTTACCCGTGAAGTATTTCGAGGTAAACGAGCAATTGAACTCACCGCCAAAGAATTTGATTTATTAGACTATCTTCTTTCACATCCCCGTCAGGTATTTACTAGAGATCAAATTCTCGAAAAAGTTTGGGGTTATGACTTCATGGGTGATTCTAATATTATTGAAGTTTATATTCGTTATCTCCGGCTCAAGTTAGAAGAAAATAATGAAAACCGTTTAATTTATACAGTGCGTGGTGTAGGTTATGCCCTGCGAGAATCTTGATAGGGCTGCTTGTTCCCCCTACCCCCTGCCTCTTCCAGTCAATGATCCGGATAAATCAGAATAAAGCTGAATAATGACTTTACAGTGAATCTATATGCTCAACTTATGGAAATGCCCCAACGCGTATCAGTTCGCTATAAAGATACGCCCTACAATACTAGTGAAATACGTTTAAAAACCTTCCGCCTTGGTTTACAAATTTGGGAAGAACAAACCAAACCTAGAAAAACAGAACTGTATGAGTTTATTTTGTCTTGCTTGAAGCAAATTGATCGCCAAGATCGTTTTATGGTTTCTCTATTATTTGTAGAGTTAGCAGACCTCATTCGCGATACTGCCCTAGATAGAAACATGAAAGAGGATATAATTAAAACCGCGTTTCGAGAGTTTGCTTGTGCAGTAACAGATTTTGAAGATATTGCCAAATAACTAAATAGTAAAGACGTTGCATGACAACGTCTTTACACATTCATAGAGTTAACAGAATCAGATTACATCTATTGTTTCTTGTTTTTATTCTTGTGGCTTTGTCGTCCGGCTTCAGCGTGTTGCTCGCTTGTACCACCACGAGTTTGCTTCTCTTCACCAGTATCCTGAATTTCTTCGGTATCTTCGGTATCTTCGGTATCTTCGCTACCTTCTTTCTTGCGTCCACCGCCATGAGAATGTTTACCACCCTCACGACCGATTTCGGCCATATGTTCTCTGTCTTGGCTGACAGTTTCACCGCCTTTGCGTCCGGCTTCACGCGCTTCTTCAGGAGTAAATTCGTGAGCAGTTCCCTTTTCGTGAGCAGCGTGTCCACCCTTGCTAGCAATTTCGCGCTGTTTGTCTTCATCCATCGAAGCGAAACCGCGCTTGCTTGTATCTGACATAATCAGACTCCTTGTAGATGTTTGGAGTTTTTGTCTTTTTGAGCCAGTGAAAATTTTTACTGGCTATGCTTTGAATGTAACTGAGCAAATTACTTTTATTCATTACCCATTAGTGAGAATCATGTCAGGGTAAACTCGTACTTTAGACATATCACCTGAGTTTAACTTAATTCTCAGAGTACGGGCTATGCAATTCTCACAAATCAAATCGGATTCCTATATATAGTAAGTGAGTAAGTGTATTGAAAGTCTGATTCTACAGATTATCATTTTAGAATAATCAACCAACAACCTCTTAGCCGTAGATTTTATAAGTTATCACATTTATCCACTGGTTATTTTATAATTAAATCTAATGATTCAAACTCAGTCTGAAGTCAAACGCGCTCATGAACTGCGCCAGCTGTTGCAACAAGCTAGCTATGCTTATTATGTCTTGGATGCACCAATCATGGACGATGTCATCTATGACCAGCTATATCGAGAACTGCAACAACTAGAAATTCAATATCCAGAATTAGTATCACCCGACAGTCCCACTCAGCGCGTCGGGGAAAGGCCTGCTACACACTTTACCTCTGTACGGCACAATGTCCCCCTGTATAGTTTAGAAAATGCCTTTAATATTGATGAGTTGCAAACATGGGATCAGCGTTGGCGCAGACAAGTACCGCCAACAGATTCAGCCGAATACGTTACAGAATTGAAAATCGATGGTTCAGCTTTAGCTTTGACATATCATCATGGCGTTTTAGTTAGGGGTGCAAGTAGGGGTGATGGGGAGATGGGGGAAGATATCACCCAAAATGTGCGGACTATTCGCTCAATTCCTTTACGTTTAAATTTTGATGGGTTGGAAAATATTGAGAAAGTGGAAGTCCGGGGTGAGGCTTTCTTACCAATGGAAGTTTTTCAATACATCAATGAACGCCGACAAAAAGCCGGGGAACAGTTACTTGCTAATCCCCGTAACGCCGCCGCAGGTACACTCAGACAACTAGATTCTCGCATTGTGGCGCGACGACGGTTAGATTTTTTCGCCTACACACTGCACATTCCCGGTATGGATGACGCTAGTATTGCTAATACCCAATGGGAAGCTTTGGAATTGTTGCAAAAGTTGGGTTTTCGGGTGAACTCTCAACACAAGCTTTGCCAATCTTTAGCAGAGGTGGCTGAATACTATAAATACTGGGATACCGAAAGATTAAATCTACCCTATATGACTGATGGGGTGGTGGTGAAGCTGAATTCCTTTAAGCTGCAAGAACAGTTAGGCTTTACGCAAAAATTCCCTCGGTGGGCGATCGCACTCAAATACCCAGCCGAGGAAGCACCCACCCGTGTAGAAAATATTGCCGTGAATGTAGGACGCACCGGAGCTTTAACGCCTTTAGCAGAAATGCGTCCAGTAGAATTAGCGGGAACTACTGTATCTCGCGCTACCTTACATAATAGTGATCGCATTACCCAATTAGACATTCGCATCGGTGATACCGTCATTGTCCGCAAAGCTGGGGAAATCATCCCGGAAGTCGTCAGGGTACTAAAAGAACTGCGTCCGGCTGATACCGAACCCTTTATTATGCCAAGTCATTGTCCAGTGTGCGGACAGTCTGTGGTTAGGGAAACCGGGGAAGCTGTGACTCGCTGCGTCAATGCTTCCTGTCCCGCTATTCTCAAAGGTTCGATAGAACATTGGGTGAGCCGGGATGCTTTAGATATTAAAGGCGTAGGAGAAAAACTGGTGCATCAACTTGTCGATAAAGGTTTGGTGCATTCCGTTGCAGACTTATATGAGTTGACAGCAGACCAATTATGTGGATTGGAAAGAATGGGGCAGAAATCAGCCGAGAAATTAATTCAGGCGATCGCGCAATCCAAAAACCAACCTTGGTCAAGAGTATTATATGGTTTAGGTATCCGTCATGTGGGCAATGTTAATGCTCAATTACTCACCGAAAAGTATCGCACAGTAGAACAGTTAACCACAGCCAAACAATCAGATATCGCCGGGATTTATGGTATAGGTGCAGAAATTGCTCAATCTGTTTATCAATGGTTTCACATCAATGCCAATCAAACTTTAATAGCACGTTTGCAAACAGCAGGATTACAATTTGTTAACACAGAGGAAGCAAAAACCCCTAATAATATTAATCAAAAACTGCTTCGTAAAACTTTCGTAATTACTGGAACTTTGCCGACATTAAAGCGTGATCAAGCCAAAGAATTAATTCAAAAAGCTGGTGGGAAAGTAACGGAATCAGTTAGTAAAAAAACCGATTATTTGGTTGTCGGTGAGGATGCTGGATCTAAGTTAGAAAAAGCACGATCTTTGGGAATTGCACAGTTAACTGAGGCACAGCTATTAGAAATTTTACCTGCAAATTAGCCAAAGAAATAGGGAGATAGAAAAATATCCAGAAATCTTACTTTCTTATCTCCCTTGTTTCCCTGATCAGAACTTGACATTATATTTGTCAGCCAGTTCAGAAAGCTTTTCATACTGTTGGATTGCGGCTTCAGTAATTAAAGCTTTCGCTTCTTCTGGACTCTTGCCATTTTCTGGAATTAAATACTTGATATAAAGTGCGACAAAATCTACCATGATTGCCGAACCAACTAATCCATGACTATCAGCTTCCTGTCCAGCCATTGCTGATACTAGTCCAGCTTTAATGGGGTCTGGTCTGGCTTTCATAAACTGATCAATAAGTTGCCAAATGTATTCATTTGGTGTGAGATTTTGTAACTTAGTTGGATCAAGTATAAATTCTCCTGCTACTACTTTTGCCTGCTCTAAAATACACCATTCTGCAAATTCTTTGAGTGCTTCTTCAGGAAGTTGTGGGAAATATTTGTGTAATTCTAAATCAGACACAGGCTCACCTTATAAATTTGAGTTTTGTTGCAGTACATTAAGGCAAGCCTAACTCACTATTTCTACAAGTTTTAGTGTGTTACGCTACGACTATTGAAAGATAACAGATATTAATTTTGTAGAGTTAGCATCAGCACAGAAGTAACTCCAAAATTCACAATAGTATTAGAGGATGTTTGAACAGTTCGGTCAGGTATAAATTGTCGTTCTGAGTGGAGCGAAGTAGAATGTAAAGCCTGACTTTTCACGGGATCTAGAAAACCCCTCTCCAAAGACACGGAGCGGCTTCTCGTGCTTAGTACCTCTCCCCTACAAGGAAGAGCCACTGCGTTGCCGGAGTTCCCCCGGTTGTAGTTAGTGGCGTTAGAGGCTTTAAATTTTCCCCCTTCCCTACTAGGGAAGGGGGTTAGGGGGTTAGGTTTCGCGTTAGCTAGTGAAGGGTTCAGCATGACTTTTCAAACAACCTCTTAAGTTAAGACGGTATCTCAACCAACACCGTTATTTTCATATGTAATATTTCGCATAAAAGTAGCATTTTTATTATAGTATTTGTCAAGGTTTCAACTACTCCACTCTGCTTGCCTACGGCAGGCTACGCGAAGCCTGATGATGGGATATCTTACTCAAAAAAATTAATACGATCATGAATCTAATCAACAAAAAATGGTGTAAAAATATATTAGTATTTGTAACATTTTTCATAGGGTTGATAACTATACCATCTGTACAGACCTTTGCGGGAGAAGGAACACCCGACTGGGGCTATGGTGGTGCAGCAAATCCCACTCAATGGGCCCAAATCAGTCATGATTTTGCACTATGTGAATTAGGTAGAGATCAGTCTCCTATTAATCTTGTGAGTGCTATCAAAGAAAAACTTCAACCAATATTTTTTAACTACAAGCCTACACCCTTAGTTGTTGTCAACAATGGTCACACTCTCCAAGTAAATTACGCACCAGGAAGCACCATCACCATTAATGGTGAAAAATATACACTTCTCCAGTTTCATTTCCATACTCCCAGTGAACATACTATTGGGGGAAAAGCTGCCGCGATGGAACTGCACCTAGTACACCGCAACGATGCAGGTCAACTATCAGTTGTGGGTATCATGATGAAAGAAGGAGCAGCAAATCGTCTAATTAATGAGATTTGGCAGTACATTCCTGCGGTTGGGGAAACAAAAACTGTGAGCCGCACTATTAACGCGGCTGCTTTCTTACCTAATACCAAAGCATACTTCAGCTACCCTGGCTCACTGACAACACCACCCTGTAGTGAAGGAGTGAGATGGAATGTTTTAGTAGAACCTATTACCGTCTCGAAAGAAGAAATTAGTATCTTTCAAAAACTATATCAGGTGAATGCCCGTCCAATTCAACCCGTAAATGGCAGAGTAATTGAATTGCATAGCAAATAGTTATTTGTCAGGATCTCAATTGATGAGAAATTTGATTTCTGCAAGCTGCACACTCGTGACATATAGTCAGTCGTGAGTTAGACGTTCTATATTGTGGTAAAATCAGCATATAGAACAGGTGATTTCAAAACCTGTGAGGTTCAAACTATTAACCAAGTGGGCGATGACCGGCCATCGGTCGGAGACCATCGCAAAAGTTGCAGATTTGCAAAAACACTATGGCAAAGCGGAAAAAAAGCAATCTCCAGTGGATCAAAGAAACCCTCGACCTCAAGCCTGACCATCACTGGGAATCGCCATCAGGCTATAAAATTTTTGTTGCTAATCGGGGGGCTGTTCGGTTAAATGTCCCTCAAAATTGGGTGTTTGAGCCACAAGAAAAATCTTTTAAATTTCTGGATAAAAAACCACCTAAAGATGATTGCTGTCTAGAAGTATCATTTAATCAACTACCTCCCCGTGACTGGAGTTTGTTTCCCCTCAAATCTACCTTGAAGAAAGTGATGGACGATGACAGTCGCAACGTCATTGAGAGGGGAGAAATCTTCACGGTTAAACGCCAAACAGCCAAAATTGTGTGGACAGAGATTAAGTTTATCGATACCCAAGAAGAACCACGGGAAGCTTTTTCACGGACTTGCATCGGTTTGGGTTCAAATGTGCAGTGCTTGATTACATTCGATTATTGGGCAGATCAAGCCGAGCAACTCACACCCATTTGGGATGAAGTGATGCGTAGTCTGACATTAGGCCTATATATCAGTGATCCTAGCACTGGTACAGCTTTTCCAGACTGAAGCAGCACCTTGTCTAAGTTATGATTAAGGGCAAGACTGAGAAATTTATTGTATGCAAACTATTACTGACATTGGCACATTAATTGTTCGCACACCCGGAACTCTTGGCGGTCGTCCTCACATTGCAGGAACTAGAGTATCTGTACAGAGAGTTTCTGCTTGGTACAAAATGGGTCTAAATGCAGAAGAAATTGTAGAACGAATGGGTAATTTGACTCTAGTGCAAGTGTATGATGCCTTGACTTACTATCATGCTAATCGAGAAGAGATTGAAGCTTATCTTGCCGCGGAGAAGTCAAGTTATGGCTCTAGATGATAATATTTTCAAATAGTTACAAATATTCCGTTAACCATACAAACAATGAAGGTTCCAGTCAAACAAGACAAGGTACGCAAGATAGCCAGTCAAGAACACAATATTTACATTAACGAAGGAATTGATCAGCACACAGCCACCCAGATGGCTCCACGTTCATTACTAAAGCCCTTTTCTGAAGACTTAAAGCGTAATCTTTCAGATCAGCAAAAGTTTTTAGAAGTAGAACTATACAAGTGCCTAGATAAACCTTTTTATTCTGATGATGGGTTTATTCTTTATCAAGGTGATTCAACAGATTTTCTTCAAAAACTTAGTTCAAGCAATATTAAGATTGATCTAACTATTACATCCCCACCATATAACATCGGCAAAGAATATGAAGCACTAATGTCAGTTGACGAATATATTAATTGGTGTTCTCATTGGATGCAGCAAATTCATAACATTACTAAACCTAATGGTGCATTTTGGTTAAATGTTGGATACCTCGAAGTCCCCAGGAGAGGATTATGCGTACCAATACCCTATCTGTTATGGGATAAGTCACCATTTTATTTACTCCAAGAGGTTGTTTGGCAATATGGAGCAGGTGTTTCAACAAAATATCGTCTTAGCCCACGTAATGAAAAGTGGTTATTTTATATTAAAGACTACCAGCACTATACATTCAATTTGGATGACATCAGGGACTCCAATGTGAAGTATCCCAATCAAAAGAAAAATGGCAAATATAGATGCAATCCTCTAGGTAAGAATCCATCTGATGTCTGGGAATTTTCCAAAATTACAACAGGTACAAAGAGAAGTTCAAAAGAACGTACCGGACATCCGGCGCAGTTTCCTTTAGGCATTGTAGAGAGAGTTATTAACGCTTCATCAAATCAGTTAGAAATAGTGCTTGACCCATTTGCCGGTTCTTGCTCTACTGGGATAGCAGCAACAGGTTTGGGGCGTATATTTTTAGGTTTTGAGATGAGGACTGATTACTGCAAAATGGCAGTTGACAGATTTAAGGAATTTAAAAAAGAGAGGGATAGTTCTAATGAACAGTAAATACTATTTTCAGAATGACCTAAAGTAAGCTAGTAGTAATTAGTAATGTATATAAAATCTAGAGACATACAAGTATTATTGAACATAAATTTTCAGGAAAAATCCATTTTTTTTAGTGTTTCGTTCAGCTTTAAAATTTTTGCATTGCTTCCATGATAATTTTTCAAATCTCTGACATTTAGCACTCCTTCTTCTGCACAAAGCTGTGATATTTGTGAACCAACACCTTTTAAAACACGGATGGGAGCGTTCAGCCTATAATCACCTTCAATCTTAATTAGTTTGTATGTGTAAACTGATTCACTAAGACTAGCTGCTTGACCTGTCGCAGCTTTTTGAGCTTTCCAGTCAGAGTGATCAATCCATCCAAATCTAAGAAGATGAAGATCCTGCCGATAAAAGTTGACTGTAATATAATATCCAGATTTTTCTTTCTTTAGCAGTTCGGTATTTTCTATATTTTGTCCATAACTTCTATTCCCAAATACTTTTTCTCCTAGTTGTCCTGAACTTTTAATTTCAACAGAGTATAAATTATTAGGAATACATACGATATCTTTATCTTCTTTATTCTTCCCAGCACGCCAAAGATGAGGTTGCTGCCTCTCAAGTTCCTTAGCAAATAACTTTTCAAAAAAGTAACCTACTACAGTAGCAGGAACGTCGAGTTCAGACAGATTTATCGACAGTTTACCTTCTCCGATAGTTGTAGACCATAGGGTCTTCCAACTTTTAAAAGCAATCTGCTTGATGGTTTCAACATCTAAAGGGTGACAGCTAATCAACTCTTTAGTCTTTACCAACCATTCTTCCTCAGTTAAACCCTCATACGGGGAAGGCACTTAGTCAACTCCTTTCATCAAATTACTTAGCGAAACATCTAAAGCCTTAGCTAACCGAACAATATTAATAAAGGCTACGTTCCTCTCCCCTCTTTCTATCCCACCAATGTAAGTTCTATGAAGACCAGCTAAATCAGCTAAATCTTCCTGTGAGAGTCCTTTCAGTAATCTTAACTCTCTAATTTTTAAACCAAACTTTAAAAGTTCATGGTTATTAGCCATGAATTAATGTTGTCTGCTTGATGCTTATAAGTCTACAGACTATAAGTAGCACTCAATATTTAGAAATTGAGTTAAAAACCCCTGAACTGAAACGCAGCTATATTATCTGCTACGCTCATTTCTCAAAACAAGAATCAGTTATCAGTTGAATAATTAGCTGATAACTGATAACTAATTTGGCGTTGCATAATAGAAGGATGAATTAGGAGCGCATTTATGCAATACCACTAATTTAAGCAGTGCGAAAACGTGCCAACTCCTCACCAGTCTTCGCATCATGGGCGTGAACAGTACACACCAGACAAGAATCAAACGATCGCGCGACGTGTCCTACTTCCACAGGGTCGCTAGAATCTTCAATAGGTGTCCCTATCAAAGCTTGCTCAATCGGGCCACGTATTCCGTCTTTGTCACGGGGGCCGACATTCCAAGTAGTCGCAGCAATCACCTGATAATTCTTAATCTTGCCATCTTCAATATCTACCCAGTGACACAAAGAACCCCGTGAAGCTTCCGTTGCACCCCAACCGCGCCCGTCTTTTTCTTTAGGTTTGATATACCAGGGGTCATTTAAGACAAACTCACGCAAACATCGTTCCGCTTGGCGGTATAACTTGACAATTTCGTGGACTCGTGCAAGCTGACGCACATGAATACTAGCACCACCCATTTGTTTGAAGACATCCAGGATAAACCCATCATAGTGTTGCCAAGATTCTCCATGCTGACCACCTGCGACTAACTGACGCGCTAGAGGCCCGACTTCCAAACGTCCAAAGTCTTTGTGTAGTACAGCCGTTGACCAAGAATAGGCATTATTGAAGTCTTTAGTATTTTTCTGAGTGGGTTTGGTGGTGCGGTCAAAGGGGTGAACGTTGTCTGTACCTTCGTCATACCAGGCATGGGTGGTATTCTCACGGGCAAAGGTATGATCCATTAAAGCGTGAGTGTCGGTGAAGCTGTTGTACACACCACTTTTCATGATCATAGCGGCATTGCGTCCTTCGATAGTCGGCTTCTGGTATTTATCTTCATGGGGTAAATATCCCCAAGAGACATATTTACCAACACCAGCACCGTATCTATCTAAACCAATATCTAAACCCATGCGCCAATAGAAACCCAAGTCTGACTCACGATGTTTAATGTCTGCTTCTAACCAGTCCATGAAGTCATCATAAGTTTGAATTTCTTCGTAGCGTTCCAAGGAACAACCCAACCACACAGGTTCTAACCAGTTGGTGCGGAAGTATTCTAAAATTGCCCAAGCGCGGGTGATGTCTGTTAATGTTGGGGCGCACATCACACCACCAGGCACCATATAACTGCTGTGCGGCCATTGTCCACCAAACAGGGCGTAAATTTCTACCGGTTTGCTAGAAATAGTCACACCAAGTTCATAAGATTTACCTGTGAAGGCAGAAAAGCGGCGGACGGCTTCATCGTAGAAGCGGCTACTCCGGTATTTTTTGTTTGTTAAGTCAATGGCGAACAATCCATAAAAGTAGCGGGGGATGCTTTGGATAGTTTCGACAATTTGACCGAGGTTTCTAGCTAAGATGGCATTGCGGGGAACTGTTGTCTTCCAGGCTGTATCTAATGCCCAAGATGCAGATGTTAAATGTGAAGCACCGCAGATACCGCAGATACGAGGAGTGACAATTAATCCAGCTTGGGGGTCTTTACCTCGAAGAATAATTTCAAATCCGCGAAATAGTTCGGCGTGTGTCCAGGCGTTAACGACTTGTCCATCTTCAATTTCCACACGAACGTCTAAATCACCCTCGACTCTACCGACAGGCGAAATATCTAATGTTTTAATTCCCATTCTCCTCTCCTCTCGGTAATTGTTTTGTAGTAAGCACTTCAGTGCTTACTACGAACTAAACTGTAAAAAAGTCTTCTTCTGCCCAGTTGGGGGCTGTATTTTTAGCCACCATTGTGAGTAAGGCGTAGTCTTTGGTTTTGACTCCTGGTGGTAATTCTTTGGGGACACCCATAACGGTTTGAGTTTTAAATACCGTTCCGGGTTTGAGATCAAAGAAGGGAAATTCTGGTTCTGTACAACCTAAACACGGCATTCCGGCGCGGGTTTTCGAGGAAACGCGATTCCAGAGGATGCGGTTGCAGGAGGAATGGGTCATAGGGCCACGACAACCCAAGTCGTAGAATAAGCAGCCTTTACGCTGACCAAATTCGGCGGTGGTGGCTTTGTAAGCAAAGTGGACGTTACGAGTACAACCTGTTTGGGTGTAGGTGTTGAAGAAGGTTTGGGGACGGTGCAGTTCATCGAGGGCGATGTCAGCGATGCGTCCAGTAGCGATCGCCACTAATATCTGCGTAATCCAATCGGGGTGTGCTGGACACCCAGGAATATTAATCACTGGTAATCCCGATGTGGCGACGAAATCCTTACCTAAAAAGCCGCCTTCTTGACGCTTGAGAAATTGCAAACCTTCGGATTCGCTGGGGTTAGGCGACATAGCGGGGATTCCTCCCCAAGTGGCGCAGTCTCCCACCGCTACAACGAAGCTAGCAACTTTCGAGAGGTCAGCCAGCCAATCTTTCATCGGGCGATCGGCAAACCGATTCCATTCACCTGTACCGTCGGGGGCATTAACTACAGTACCTTCAAATACCAAGATATCTAAAGGTATCTTGCCGAGAATGCAGTCCCACAGTAGGGTTTGTAAGTTGTTGCCTAGTTCCAATCCCAAGGAAGGATGCCAAAGTACCTTAATGCCAAAGTCAGCAATTAGATCGCAGACTGTCGGTTCTTCGGCGTTGAGAAAAGACATAGTGTTGCCCGAACAAGCACCACCTTGCAGCCAGAGTACGTTAGTCATTGGCTATTTATTTGTCTATGTTTACTATTTATGACGCAGGTGTTGACGCTTGTAGAGTTTCACCCGGTGATAAATATTTAGTTTTAATTTTTAGAATAAGATATTTTTTGTTTTTATTTTATTTAATTAAATAAAAATTAATCTTTAACTGAAAATTAAATCTTCATCACACTTGTTGAAAACTGTCATGTATTACACAGATTTTGATAAAATAACATGGAAAATAAATTTTAGTTTGACTTTATAAGCATAAATACTATGAATATATTACTTTTAAATTTATCGGATACATTGACTGGCAAAAATATTTTTTAGTGCTATTCTGTGACAGAAAATAATATAAGTAATGAGTATTTAAAGCATACATTCATATTAGCAATTATACCCTAGAATTTAAGAATCAAGGTGTTCTATATTAAAAAATGAGTCATGTAATTATAGGGGAATGGGTATTGAGAAAACTTTTACCGCTTCTCTAGTTCCAAAGCAAAGGGAATAACACTTCATAAAGTTCCTGTTGGCGTAAATAAATATAGCGTTTCTCGGTGGATTGAGGTACAAGAACCCCACCCCCTTCCCCCAAAGTTCTGTTCGGCAGAAACCGCCGCTCAGACTTCTATGTGCCGCAAGGAGCGGACTATGATATACCTCATGTGATTAGAAAACGCTATATATTTTCTTAAGAGGCTAGTACCTCAAAGCGTAAGTCAAAAAGCGTATCAAAAACGCTTCTCATTTATTTAGAATGGATGCTTGATTTACACGGAAATGTACAAGTTAAAAATCTCATTCCCAATTGATAATTACCAAAACGGAGAATTAGAGAACATGAGTGAATTTTTAAATGACCTGAATGTGAGGGCATTTCTTACAAATATGGTAACGAGGGATTTAACTCTAACCACTGGATTACTGTGGTTAGTTATAGCCACAATTATCTCAATGGTTGGTGGTGCTATTGGCGGGATGATATTAGCTGGAAAAGAGATAGGTTATATGTTTTCTGCAACCATAGGGGCATTATTTGCGCCGAGTGGAGCAGTTCCCGCAGTAGTTTTAGGATTCGCCATTCTATATGTTTTGAGTAATTTTTAGGGGGTCATATGATTGAATTAAGTTGGTTTTCAGTGAAGTTATTTTTTCGAGGTAAACTAATCCGTGATCCACTCTATTTTATTAGACAAATTACCATTGGTATGAGCCTTGGTATGCTAGTGCTAATATTGCTAGCTCAGTTGGAAATTCCTTTCTGTATACCAATAACTATGTCTAGCTTAACAACAGGTATAATGATGCCCTTTCTTCTCAAGGATTTTAAAATGAAGTGAGTTATTATTCATCATATATTGATTACTTTTGATCAACTATTGACTAATGACTAATGACCGACCTTGAGGAATATATTCGGGAAATCGACCGATTTGAAGCCATTATATCTGAGTGGGATGAAAGCCAAAGGGGTGTAGCAGTTGGGCTACAAAGAGCAATTGAAGCTTTACATAAAGCAGCGTTGACAAATTTAATTAAAAGCCTCAAGCAAGAATCAATGTCAGCGTTGCGTCACGCTGTTGATGATGAAATTGTGTATGCGGTTTTGCTATATCACGATTTAGTTAAACCACCACAAGCTGACATTGAGGAAGTTCGCCCAGATTGATGAGACGTGAAGTAGTACCTAAAATGTAAAGACGTAGCAATGTTACGTCTCTACTCACGTTTAATTAATCTGCGATCGCCCAACGCACAAAAGGACGAAAACCTGTAACACTTTTGTAGACAATTAGACTATCAGGTACGTTAAGATTTCGCAAATCGACACGAAAATATGCTTTTTTATTTTTAAATTCTACGTTGTAAAAAGCAGATGCTTGTGAACGTGCTTTACCCACACAAGAAGCATACTGATTATTCAAAGTTGAAACAAATTCTACAAACCGCTTATTGTTAGATGGAACTAACTTGGTTTCGTTGGCAAAAGCTGGAGTATCTGCCACTACTATATGCTCTGCACCACCTTCATAGGGTATACCCATCCACCATAATCCCACAGTTTTGGGACAATTACCACTGGTGCGTTGTACGTTGAACTGCACATTTGGGGCAAAAATCGGCCCTGGTTCTGGCTGTGATTGTGCAGATGTTTGATTGGCGATGATTCCTACTATTGCTAATGAACCTAAAAGTCCATTAATAATTCTGATTTGAGCCAGCTTTTTCATTACCTGAATTTTTTATATTATAGTTACTTTAATTACATGACTGGATGGCTGAAATAAAAGTGCCATGTTGTGACAATTTATCGTGTTTACAGTTACAGTTCTCCTGCCAGGAAGTAAGCAACAATATTAATTAATCAATAGAAATGCAGTCCTTAGAGTAAATTATGCTGCTATTACATGAAACCTCGAATTATTGTTTGCGGCTTAGAACGTACTGGATATAAAATCTTTCGTTTGCTCAGACAACAGGGAGCGTTTGTAGTTGGTATTCATCACAAACCCATCTCTGGCGAAGCAGCAGGCGATGTGATTATTGGTAGTTTATGTGCAGCTGCTACCCTAACAGCCGCAGGAATTCAGGAGGCGCATACCTTAGTTATAGCAGGAGCAGAGGATGAACTAAATTTATCAATCATGATGCAGGCGCGGGTACTAAATCCCCACATTCGGATTATTAACCGCCTATATAATCATAACTTGGGTGAACGTCTGGATAAAACCTTAACAGACCACTTAAGTATGAGTGTTGTGGGATTAGCAGCACCATTATTCACCTTTGCCGCTTTGGGAAATCAAGCGATCGGGCAAATCAAGTTATACGATCAAACTTGGCCAATTCAAGAAGTATATATTGATGAAAGCCATCCTTGGTTGGGTCGTCAATTGAGTGAATTGTGGGAAGATCCTACACGGATGCCGATTTATTACTTACCCCTAGAAGGTGAGATGAATTTAATATCGGCGGTAATTTCGGGACAAGAATTAAAAATAGGCGATCGCTTAATTATTGGTATCCAACCCCGCTTCCGCCCCATCCGTCGATCCTTAATTAAAAAATTCCTAAAAATATTAACTAGTCTGCGTCAGTTTCAGCAACATGGGCAATCAGTAGTAGTTGGTGCAATCGTGCTAATGGTAGTGATTTTAACTGCCACACTCACCTATATGTCTACAGAATTAAGTTTGTCTGTGGTGGATGCGCTATATTTCTCTGTAGGCATGATTACAGGCGCAGGTGGCAATGACCAAGTTGTAGAAAATGCCCCCAATAGTATTAAATTATTTACTGTGGTCATAATGCTAGTGGGAGCAGTGGTCATTGGTATTTGGTACGCCATGCTTACCGATTTTGTTTTAGGTAGCCGCTTCAAGCAGTTTTGGGATGTAGCCCGTGTTCCTCAACGTCATCATTATATAGTCTGTGGTTTAAGTGGCATTGGCAATCGCATTGTGCAGCAACTCCATAGCACTGGTCATGAAGTTGTAGCCATTGAAACTGACTCCAACAATAGATATATCAACTCTGTCCGTGGATTGGGTATCCCTGTAATTCAAGGTGATGCTAGTTTCCGCACCATCCTGCAAACTAGCAATGTGCATACAGCAGCAGCAGTATTAACTGTGACTAACAACGATGCCATGAATCTAGAAATAGCCCTGAAAGCCAAAGGTTTAGCACCCAAAATTCCGGTGATTGTCCATTACGCTGACCCAGATTTTGCGGGAATGGCAAAGCAGGTGTTTGACTTTGAAGCCGTACTCAGTTCCGCAGAATTGGCAGCTCCTGCATTTGCGGCTGCGGCTTTAGGTGGACGCATCTTGGGCAATGGCATCACCGCCGATAAACTTTGGGTAGCTTTTGCAACTTTAATTACACCATCACATCCTTTTTGTAGCAAGTTGGTAAAAGACATCGCCATGTCTGCTAACTGTGTACCTTTATATATGGAAAGGAATGGTCTAAGAGTTCAAGGCTGGGATTTACTCACCACTTACCTGAATGAAGGGGATGTTTTATATTTGACAATGCCAGCAAATCGTTTATATTTATTGTGGCGAGACGAGCGAATTAGTGCTACACAAGCTTAATCTGAGAGATAATTCCTAACCAACTCTCCGCGTACCTCTGCGCTTACCTCTCTTACCCTCTGCGTTAAAACTTCCACCCAAAGCCAAATTACAAGCTTTCCATCAATTCAATACACTTGTGCATCTGCTGACGCATGGTCTCGACATTACCATGAAATCGCCGCCCATGTCCTGGTAACACCCACTCAAAGGTGTAATTTGCCAACTCTCGCATCGATTTAATCTGTTCTGACCACGAATACCAGCAGTAATCACGGAATGCAGCCAACTGATGCAACCTTTCTGACCAAGCGAGATGGTCGCCAGTAAACAGAAACTGGTTTTTGTAAAGTAGAACTGTGTGTCCTTTAGTGTGACCAGGAACAGGAATAATTAACAAATCTGGTTCAAGCAAAAATGGTTCAGAACCTGTTAGCTGCATTTCTACATCGTGAGTACCCGCACCAATATCGTCAGAGTGAAGAATGCGATCGCACTGAAAATGTTCAGCAAACTTTTGATGATCTGCCACATCATCTTGGTGACTCAGATACAGATAACGAATTCCCCCCATTTCTTCTATCCGCCTAACTAACGGTGGCGCAAACCGGGGAGAGTCCACCAATATATTCCCTTCTGAACGTTGAATTAAATAGCTAGCAGCACCATAGGATTTTTCTGAATGATAGCCACAGTGGTAAACATTTTTATCTACTAAAATGGGAAAACTTTGTTGAGCAATTTTAATATCTTTTGGCTTTTCAACTGTCCCGATAGAACTAGTAGGACAAGCCAAAAGTGCTTGCAATGCTGCTAATCTTTCCGCTTCAGTTGTTGGTTGATGATGCACTGCTGACTGTTCATCAACACGATAAAATACATCAGGAGTCATCCAGCGACAGGTATCACAATCAATACAGCTAGTATCAACATAAAAATCGCCTGCAACATTTTGGGGGCGACGAATATTTAAATTAGCCATGATATACCTCTGTGTGCCTAGCTAACCCCTATGTCATCACGTTAGCAAAATTAGCCTACTTCTATCAGAACCAATAGATAGAATTCGTAATTCGTAACGATGCTCCGCCCCACTACGCTCTAAGCGCAGCTATGCCGCAGGCTTTACGTAATTCGTAATAGCGGCAAGGCTAATAAAGTTATCCTGAAACCTTGTAGAGACGTAGCAGTGCTACGTCTCTATGTCTCTACTTTTTCACCAGATGTCTATGTATGAGCATTTAACCTTTAAACCCAGGGATTAATCTTTTTAGTGCGCGTCCAGCGACATTACTATAGGAAAGTTCACCACATAAAACTTTACCTATGATTTGGGGACTAGAAGGACGCTTAATTCCAACTTGATAACCAACACCAGGAAAGCGATAAAATGCTCCGGCTAATTTTTTTGCCCAAGCCATTTCCGAACCCCATCTTTCATGGATGATCTCGGTGTATTGTTCTAAAGCATTGATATCACCAGCAAGTGCTTGATCAATCATCCCAGCAGCTACTAAACCGCTAAAAATCGAGGGACGAATACCTTCAGCTGATATTGGATCAACTACACAAGCAGCTTCACCAGCCAAAACAGCATTTTGAGTATGCAGCTTTTGATTACCATCCCACACGCAAAGGGGATGACCATATTGCTTACTATTTTTCACATCTACATTAAATGATTGGGCATATTCAGCCACAATTTTCTTAAAGTTTTGGGGTTCTCCACCAATAAAAGTGCCTACTCCAATGGAATAACCATCAGCTTTAGGGAAGTTCCAAATATAGCCATTTTTCACTAAACCAAACTCAACGTGAATTGTAGATTTGTCTTCCACATCAGCCGGAATTTCCGCTTCTAAAGCTCCTGCTAGACGGCGTTTACGATCTTTGAAGCCTAGCCATTTTGCCATCGACCCCTTTGCACCATCTGCGGCGATGAGGTAGCGTCCTGCGACTTGACCATTGACTGTATTGACTTGCCAATGGTCGCTGTTAAATTCAATACCTGTCACTTCTGTGTTGTCGCGCAGTTCAGCACCTTGTTTCTGGGCTTGCTGGACTAAAAAATGGTCGAAAATATCTCGTCGCACCATCCAAACTGGTTCTTTGGTGGTGATTTGCGCTTCTACCGGATCATTTAAGTTCCAGGTAAAGCGAATTGAATCTACTTTTAAGGAAATTGCTGGGCTAAAGTCAAAGTCAAACCAGTCAGCGATCGCAGGTGACACGCCACCACCACAAGGTTTATATCTAGGTAGGGATTCTTTTTCTAAAATTAATACTGAACGCCCTTTTTTAGCTAAATGATATGCTGCTGTTCCACCCGCAGGCCCAGCACCAACAATGATGGTGTCGTACATAAGCAATTCAAAATTCTTGCATTCAAAATTAATAAACCCAGGAAAAAGGGGAAAGTTCTCCAGGGAAAAAGAAAATTTCTTTCGCCTTCTCCCTTTGACCTTTTCCCCTCCTCCCATCAATAACAGGAAAGGCTTTACTGTCACCTGTCACCTGTCCCCTGTCCCCTATTTAGACAGTGCTGATATCTTTTTCTTTTTCCGCCAGTAACTCGTCAATTTTTGTCGTGTACTGGTTGGTCAGTTTTTGCAGTTTATCTTGTTGGTCTTTGGATTCGTCCTCAGAAATCTCTGAGGCTTTCTCTTGTTTGCGAATGGAGTCTATCGCCTCACGGCGGATGTTGCGAATCCCTACGCGACCTTCTTCAGCGTACTTGGCAGCTATTTTGACTAGTTCTTTACGGCGATCGCTAGTTAATGGTGGTATATTCAAGCGAATTACCGAACCGTCGTTGCTGGGTGTTAAACCTACATCTGAGAGGGAAATTGCCTTCTCAACTATGTTTAAGCTGCTTTTATCGTAGGGCTGAATCAGGACGGTTGTAGCATCTGGGGTACTGATATTGGCCAGTGATTTTAAGGGTGTAGGTGAACCGTAGTAGTCCACCAATACTTTATCTAGCAAACTGGCATTAGCGCGGCCAGTGCGGATTGTGTTAAATGCTTGTTGAGTGGACTCAACAGTTTTTTGCATTTTATTTTGAGCGTCAGCTAATTTCACACGAACCTCCCACAAGGGTACCGATAGATTCTCCTAAAACTGCCCGGCGAATATTGCCGCGCATTGTTAGGTCAAAGACTAAAATGGGGATATTGTTTTCTTTACACAAGGCGATCGCGGTACTATCCATTACCCGCAAATCATTCGCTAAAACATGGGTGTAGGTCAGACTAGTGTAACGTTTTGCATTCGGATAAATTTCCGGGTCAGCATCGTATATACCATCTACCTTAGTAGCTTTAAAAATTACTTCTGCATCAATTTCTGCGGCTCTCAATGCTGCGGTAGTATCTGTAGTAAAAAATGGATTTCCAGAACCTGCGCCAAAAATAACCACCCGACCTTTTTCAAGATGACGGATGGCGCGACGACGAATATATGGTTCTGCTAGTTCTTGCATAGCGATCGCAGTTTGTACCCGCGTCTGTACTCCTATACGTTCTAGTGAATCTTGCAGTGTCATGGCATTCATAACCGTGGCTATCATGCCAATGTAGTCGGCGGTTGCCCTGTCCATCCCCGCCGAGGCTGCTTTTACGCCGCGAAAGATGTTGCCACCACCCACGACGATGGCCATCTGCACGCCTGTAGCTATCACCTCGGCGATTTCCTGGCCGATTTCTTTGACCACTTCTGGATCAATGCCATAGCCCATGTTGCCCATTAAGGCTTCACCGCTCAGTTTAAGTAAAACCCGTCGGTAATTCGTCGTTCCCATGAAATCACGCTTTATCAAAAAAGTTGCAATTGCCTCCAATTTAAGATAGCAGTAGTATGACTATCTATGTCTATATCCGCCAGATTATTGAAGTGCCTACTGGTTCTGTTTCAGGTGTGGTGATTTCTTCACCTTTAAACAAGGCTGCGATCGCATTTTTGAGATAGTCTTCACCCATACCTAATGGTTCGTGAGGATGATTGTCAATCTGTCCTCTATATCGCAATATACCATGACTGTCTACCAGAAACGCCATCGGTGTAGCGATCGCGCCAAAACTCCGACTCACATCTTGGGTTGAATCCCATAGGTAAGGAAAGCTCAACTGGCGGTTTTCCGCAAAAACCTTCATACTTTCCAAGTTGTTCCCCGGAAACCCAGTATGATCACTGGCATTTATCCCAATTAATATAAATCCGTCTGCTTGAAATTCCGCTTGGATTTCTTTTAGTCTGTTGAGATATAAATTTACATAAGGGCAGTTGTGGCACATAAAAATGACACCAACTACACGGAAATTTTCTAAATAACGTCTAAGGTGGTGTACTTGATTGTGAATGCCTGGCAGTTCAAAATCTGGTGCGTAACCACCAACAGGAGTATCAATTGTTTCAGTTCTAGCCATCTTCTTTCTCTGGAAGGTACTAGCAATAAAAATGTAGGTTAAGTTTTGCGTCAATTTTTTAGACGCAAACCACCCGTTAGCAGATGCTTAACATTCAATATATCTTATAAGCAGATTTCAGATACGCAACTTGTAAAACTACTGAATTTGCACTTGTGTTATTTTCATAAACTTTTGGATAAATGATGTATTACCCAGTCTTGATATCAAGAAATCCGCCTGGCAAAATTATTGCTTTGAGTTATAAATTTGTCAAAAAGTAACCTAGAAAATATTTAGTTCTATGTTGGATAAATTAGATGAAGATAAGGGATAGTGAGCATGATGTTATTATGCGATCGCTAGGCTGAACACTTGATAAATTTTGCTCAAAGTTTAAAATGATATTCATCAAGAATTACTCATGCCTTTGGGCTTTTTATTTTTGAAATTTGCAGCATAAATTTTTTAGTATTCGTAATTTCTCATGACTACTCAGACTATCAACTCTGATTCTCCAAAAACCTGGACTTGGCGAGGCTTCCCAATTTGCTATCAAACTCAAGGAAATACAGGGCCATCTGTGGTTCTAGTACATGGCTTTGGGGCTTCGTGGTTGCATTGGCGAAAAAATATCCCCGTGTTAGCCGAAAACTGCCGTGTTTATGCAATAGATTTAATTGGTTTCGGTGCTTCAGCTAAACCACAACCAGAAGTCGAAATGGCATACACACTAGAAAACTGGGGACAGCAAGTAGCAGATTTTTGTCGCGAAGTAGTAGGTGAACCAGCTTTTTTAGTAGGAAATTCTATTGGCTGTATTGTAGTGATGCAAGCAGCCGTGAGTAACCCAGACATTGCACTGGGAATTACTTTAATTAACTGTTCTCTACGATTATTGCACGATCGCAAACGAGAAGCTTTACCTTGGTCACGTCGTTTTGGTGCACCCGTACTGCAACGGATATTATCTATCAAACCAATTGGCAAATTCTTTTTTAATCAAGTCGCACAGCCAAAAACAGTCCGAAAAATTTTATTGCAAGCCTACGCTAACGCGGAGATAGTTACAGATGAGTTAGTAGACATTCTCACCGCACCAGCAAAAGACCCTGGTGCTGTAGCTGTATTTTTAGCTTTCACCTCATATTCTACAGGGCCTCTGCCAGAAGACCTTTTACCCCATCTACCTTGTCCAGCAATTATCCTGTGGGGAACAGCCGACCCGTGGGAAAATATAGACTTAGGGAGAGAATTAGCTAATTATCCCCAAGTTTTGAAATTTATTCCCTTAGAAGGCGTAGGACATTGCCCTCAAGATGAAGCACCTGAAGTAGTCAACCCAATTATACAAGACTGGGTTTGGGAGCGTTCCAAAATCCTCGATGCAGAAACACTGAATACCTAACAAAAAATTGTAGAGACGTTGCATTGCAACGTCTCTCACAAAGCGATTCAGTGTTTGGGTTTGACCCATTTATTATTTGTAAATACGTCCGCGCAGTTGGATTTTCCAGCCACGACCATCTCTTTCATAGCCACTTTGACCCATCATCATACCTTGACCGTAACCACCTTTATCACCGCAAGGACAATCTTCTTCGTCTCGTTGAGGAAGACCCATTATGGGCATTTGATCTTGTGGTGCTATAGTTGAAAATTGACCTCCGACTAAAAATTCTTGTTCTTCTGTCGATAAATCCAGCAATAAATCGGATGCAATTGTTTGACGCAACATAATTTTTTACCTCACTTACTTAAATAGGTTTGTAAAACCTACATTTTTATTATTAGAAATTAGGCAAATTTTTCAACTATTCTATAGTTATAAAATTGCCGAATAAATATGTATCTTTTGGCTTAAAATAATATTATTTTAAATTGATTAGCATTTTAATATTATGAATGTTTTTTCTGCTAAGTCCTTCAATGATTAACACCTGAGAAAATATATAAGCACCCATATAGGAGAAATACCTATATGGGTGCAAAATGGCAATTACTGTGTTAACTTCTTCTCAAATGTACGAGTACCAATTAGTTAAAACTAGTGGCAACTGGAGTCATGGAGAAGTAAAAAACTACATGTTAGGTGTAGTACCTAGTGGTCTGTCAAACCTACTTTGACGGTTGGTAAGACTTGATAAATCGGCATCTATACAGAACAACTGTTCGTCAATTATGCCTTGACAGACTACTAGTCTTAGCATCTCTGTTCCGTTGATTTAATCAAAGAACAGATAACATTTTCCAAACTCACTCAAAGTTTGATTTATCTTGAGTGAGTTATGGAAATCTTATCTATCAGTCCTCCATACCATTGCCAGTGCTAATGCCACCATTTAAGCACTTAGCAAATGGCTTGACTGTTATGATGTGACCGATAACCATACGTGCTTTAGTGGGTAATGCTGGGCAAGTTGGTTCTTCACCATCTTCACTATCAACACCAGTACCACCTACACCAGCACTACCAACGCCACCGCTACCCATACCGCAACCACCTTTGTATCGTTTCCATCTACCACCAGATAAAAGTTGCTGTTCATCTGTGGATAAATCAGTTAATAACTCGGTTGCAATTGTTTGACTCAACATAATTCTTTACCTCACTTACGTTACATAGGTGTGAATCACCTATACTTCTTTTATATATATTTTTTTTATTAAAAGAATTATTCTTTGGTTATAAAAATGAGAGGTCATAATTCTACCTTTAGATATTGCATAAAAAACTTTGAATCTAATGTTTTGTACTTAAAAAATATTGAGTATTTTAGGGTAATTAACCTTGAAAAATAAATAGCACCCACATAGGAAAAATACCTACATGGGTGCAAAATTCGAGATTAAATTACGTAACTAATTAGCAATGGTTCAAAATTAATTAAATCGTAAGCATCTCCTGATACATCTTCTCAATCTGAAACATCTTCTAGGACTTCCAAATCCGCCCGAAAACCCTCCTTGTTGTCCTCCTGATAAAAGCTGCTGTTCATCTATAGATAAATCAGCGAATAAGTCGGTTGCAATTGTTTGAATCAACATAATTCTTTACCTCACTTACATTATTTAGGTGCTACACACCTATGTTTTTATTATTAATTAAACATGAGATTAATAACATATTCTATGGATATATAAATGTTGATTAAATATCTATCTTTAGTCTAAAAACCATAGCATCTTATTAGCAGGAAAGATTATATCTGCCAACAAAAAAATATGTAATGCTTTAGTGAAAATTTTTATTTTTATTTTGTCGAATTAAGTTTAGAATTTAACCCGATCTAAAACTTGTATAAGACTCCTATTTGATTGTTTTCAGTTAGTCTATATACGTAGGTAAGCACCCATGCTGATGAATTGTATGGGTGTAATTATAGTAATATTTCTGCATTCAGAACTCAAAGGTGCGAAGATAATCAAGAAAAAGGAAGAAAGCTAGATATTAAAAATAGTATCTAGCTTATTGATCTCTAAGTCGTTGACTAACGAATTCAAAGAACAAATAAGACAGATAAAACGTACTCAATTTAATTAATAATTAGTAGTTTTATCTGTCTTCTCCTCCCACCACAAACCGCCATTTTTAACGTACTCGACGTACTCTTACGAGGCCTGTGCTGCTAATTCTGTAGACACGAGTAGTACCAACACCAGCACTATCTAAGCCATCTTTACCTGTACTGGATATGGGTGTTTCTTCATCTCCACCCTCATCATCAAAGAATTGTCCACCAGCTAGAAGCTGTTGTTCATTTGTGGATAGATCCACAATTAAATCTGATAAAGCCATTTGCTGTAACATGATTTTTTTACCTCACTTACGTTAAATAGGTGTTGATCACCTATGCTTTTATTATTAGGTATTTACAAATAATTTGAATTATCCTTAAGTTAGAAAACAACTGATTTTGGGTTATTTCTTTTGGATAATGAAAAATCAAATAGCAAGTGTTAAACCATGAAACATATAAATATTCGTTTTCATCAAAATAGAGCTATATATATAGCTTTTATCGGTTGAGTGAAGTAAGTACAAAAAACCACGCTCAATCCCTTTCCACAAGCGAAAAAGGGTCTACCATATAGCTTATGTGATTAGAAAAAATTATAATGCAACTAATAATTTTCTAAAATTACTTAATATCATATGGGACTCATATTTGAGTCCTATATTTATGGATATAACCACATTTATACAGATAAAAACTTTAAATGTTCTCCCGGTTGAGCAAGTAAACTTTCCAGATTACCTTGCATTTGGACTTTACCTTGATCTAGCAAAACAATCCAATCAGCACGCTGCACTACGCTAGGACGGTGGGTAATCAAAATTGTGGTTTTTCCTTGGCGATGCTCTAGGAGGCGATCTAAGACTTGAGTTTCACTAACTGGGTCTAATCCAGCAGTTGCTTCATCTAAAATTAGTACAGGTGGATTAGTCATAACCCCTCTTGCGATCGCTAATCGTTGTTTTTGTCCACCAGAGAGATTCGCCCCAAATTCTCCCAACACTGTTTGATACTTGCTAGGTAGTTGACTAATAAAACCATCGGCATCAGC
Organism: Anabaena sp. UHCC 0399; assembly: GCF_034931465.1. NCBI lineage: Bacteria > Bacillati > Cyanobacteriota > Cyanophyceae > Nostocales > Nostocaceae > Anabaena > Anabaena sp. UHCC 0399. The sequence continues at coordinate 57,268 of NZ_JAYGGZ010000032.1, forward strand.
AACATGGCAAGCTGTGACAATTTCTTCAAAAGGAATGTGTGGAGTTCCTAAACGGAAATTTTCTAAAATCGAGCGACTCCAAAAATGTGGTTCTTGGGGGATATAAACTACCTGCTGTCGCAAACAATCAAGGGATAAATCGTGAATATTATAAAAACCAATGCGGATATTGCCAGAATTAGGTTGATATAAACCCGCCATAAGTTTCGCTAAAGAACTCTTACCACAGCCTGACTTACCAATCAAAGCAATAACCTGACCACCAGGGATTTTTAGGGAAAAATCTTCTAATAAATCAACTCTACCAGGGTGGTGAAAGTTGATATGGGAAAAACGAATATCTGTATCACCCGCTATTTGTGCAACAGGCTTTTGTATTTTTTCATCCTCTTCTGGAGTTGCATCAATCACTTCTAACAGCCGAGCAACAGCAGTTTGAGAGCGAAAATATTCATCAACTAAACCCACTAAAGTACCTATTAATGCCAAAACATTAAACTGGAGAGCATTAATAGCCAACATTTGACCAATGCTTAATTGTCCCTGAACCACCAGCATACTGCCTAGACCCAGTAAGACCACACCGCCAATTGTGGATAGGAATTTAGCGAGAGTATTGTTAATAATGCCAATTTGAATAGTGCTAAAGGTGAGATTAGCTAGACGACCAAAACGACTTTGCAATTCATCCCAAAATTGCGGCGCGGCATTTGTAGTTTTTAGCACCTGTGCGCCTTTAAAGGTTTCTACTAACACACCTTGATTTTCTGCACCCAAAACTAATAGATTCCGCGTCTTTTGTTGCAGGACTGGTAAAAGCGGCAAGGTGGATAAACTCATTAAACCGCCAATCAAAATTACGGCGATCGCTAACTGCCAACTATAAAACAGCATCAAGGCAAAAGAAATAACCGCAATGAAAAACTGACTAGGTAACAGAACTACAATCTGTGATATTAATTGGTTAATTTCATTAATATCTCTGAGTCGGCTAGTGATTTCCCCACTACGGCGAGATTCGTAATAAGTTAAGGGTAATTGTAATATTCTGCGTCCAAACTCTAACACCAGACCTAATTGCAGCCGTTGCCCAAAATGAGCAATCATGGTCGATTCTAATAATTCCAGAGTGCTACCAAATAAAGTCATGACCACAACAGCTGTGACTACAACAGTCAGTAGCTGGGTATCTCCACGAACTAAGACATCATCTGTCAGTATTTGAATCAGAACAGGAGTACCTAACCCCAATATGCCCATAACAATGTTGAGCATAAAAACCTGGAATAATAGCCCACGATAGGGTAAAAGACGCTGAAAAAACCGTACAAAACCCGCCTGGGGTTTTTCTTGGGGTTGTTGCGAAAAACGATTGGGATCTGGCTCAATTAAGAGCATGACCCCATTCCAGGCTGCTTTTAACTCTTCCTTACTGACATAACGCAGACCGACACCAGGATCAGCTATGACATACTTTTTCCCCCGCTTGTCGTGTAAAACTACCCAGTGGTAGCCCTGCCAGTGAATAATAACTGGCAAACGTAGTTCTTTAATTCTGTCAATGATTTCCGGTGAAGCTTTCACGGCTCTGGTATTGAAACCGAGATTTTCAGAACCGCGTTTAAGACCTAATAAAGTTGTACCTAATTGTCCTGTTCCTACTGCTTCTCGGCTTTTATTTAAACTTAAAAAGCGTCCATAACGTCTACAAATTGTCACTAGACAAGCTGCGCCACAGTCTTCTTCACTGAACTGTAAAACACACGGGTAATTCTTTTTGAAACCAAACATAATAATTCAAAATTCAAAATGAACAATGAAAGATGTTGACTATTTACTGGGGTATTTATTGGACATTAAGGTAAAATCTCCCTTCCCTACTAACTACTCCCTACTCCCTACTCATCACTCAGCACTCAGCACTCCCTATATATCTGCAATTAATCTGGCTTTACGGAGAATGAAGTGGAGGACAGTTTCTTGGCGAGAGATAATATCGGCTTGTCCTTCCATGCCTGATTTAAGTTGACATTGCCTTGCACCTCTACCAACGTAGGGGGTTTGAGGTTCAATAATGACTTCATAGCCGGCTTTGGGGGGGCTAGGTAATGAGGTATTGTTGGCAATGGGTAGGGCATCGGCGGCAATGTTTTGCACTGTGCCTTTGAGAGTGCCGTAGTCTGGATAGGGGCAAGCAGAAACCCGCATCTGGACTTGTTGGCCGGGTTTGACTTTATTAATGTCTTGAGACTGGACATTAGCTTTAATGAGTATGGGGGCATTAATGGGAGCAATTTGCGCGATCGCTTCACTCGGTTGCACTACCTGGCCGGAGTTACGCAAATTCAACTGCAACACTGTCCCCGCAATGGGTGCGCGAATTACACTCTGATTGATGTCGTTGTCAGTTTGTTGTAGTTCTTTGCGGGTTCTATCTAGTTGTGTTTGGAATTGTAGGCGTTGTTGTAGCAGTGTTTCTCTTTCTTTATTTAAAGCCGCTAAAGTAGCCTCACCTTTAGCCTGTTCTTGTTTAATTCGTTCAGATGCGACAGTAACAGGGGCATTACTGGGATTAAGGGCAGTGTTAGCTTTAACTACATTGGTTTGTGCAGTTGTTAAAGCTTGTTCTTTCTCTTCCAGGAGATTTTTAGCATTAGCTTTGGCTTGTGCTAGCTTCGCCTCAGCCGAAATCACCGCTTGCGCTTTGTCCTCTAGGAGATTTTTAGCATTAGCTTTGGCTTGTTCTAGTTTCGCCTCGGCGGAAATTACTGCTTGTTCTTTCTCTTCTAGGAGATTTTTAGCATTAGCTTTGGCTTGTTCTAGTTTGGCTTCGGCAGAAATCACTGCTTGTGCTTTCTCTTCTAGGAGATTTTTAGCATTAGCTTTGGCTTGTTCTAGCTTCGCTTCAGCCGAAATCACTGCTTGTTCTTTTTCGTCTAAAATATTTTTAGCGTTAGTTCTGGCTTGTTCTAGTTTCGCCTGTGCTGATTTTACTGCTTGTACTTTTTCCTCATATACATTACGCGCGATCGCACCTGATGCAACTACCGGACGCATTCTGTCTCGCTGTACTATAGCTAAATTCAAAGCGGCTTCGGCTTCTTGGATATTTGCTGTTAAGAGGTTTTCTCGTTGCAGGCGATCACGCTGTTCTCTAGCTAACTTTAAAGCAGTTTCGGCTTCTTGGATATTTGTTGTTAAGAGCTTTTCCCGTTGCAGGCGATCGCGTTGTGCTTTGGCTAATTCCAAGGCGGCTTCTGTTTCCCCCACTGTCGCCGTTAAGAGGTTTTCTCGTTGCAGGCGATCGCGTTGTTCTCTCGCTAACTTTAAGGCTGTTTCGGCTTCTTGGATATTTGTTGTTAAGAGCTTTTCCCGTTGCAGGCGATCGCGTTGTGCTTTGGCTAAGTCCAAGGCGGCTATCGTTTCTTGGATTGTGGCTTTCAAGAGGTTTTCGCGTTGCAGGCGATCGCGTTGTACCCTAGCTAGAGTTAAGGCGGCTTGCGCCTGTCCCATATCAGCCATAGCTGTAATTTGCTGATCTGTATAGTTGCGTTGTGTGCCACTGAGTTCAGCTTGTGCAGCGATCGCAATCCGGCTATTTAAGTTTGTCTGTGCAGCAATTTGAGTATCTATTTCTCGCAACTGAGCATCAATTTTATTGAATTGTAATTGACTCTGCTGAATGACATTTGTTAGTTGACTCTTTTGATTTTGCAGACGGGAACTATCAATATAAGCAATAGCTTCTCCAGGTGCTACTGTTTGATTTTCTGTCACAGCAATTTTTTCAATTTTGCCACTAATGAGCGACTGTACAAGCTTAATATCTCCTACAGGACGAATAGTTGCAGGTACTTTAACAGTCACGTTGTATTTCAGAACAGATGTGAGAGCAACCCCAGCTACAAAGATACTTAATACTACCCCTACACCGATACTTGTCCATTTACCAAGGTGGGGAAGAAACTCGTTCGCTTCTAGTATGGGAAGTTGCTCTGGAATCGGTTCATTTGACTGATGCCAAAAATTATTTTCTTGGCGGGGTAAAGTATTCACAGTATTGCACCTTCCATTGATAGATTTTTGAAAAAATACAGCTATGGTGGCAGGTGTTATCGCTCACTATAAAGTCCAAAACACTAGTTTTAGTTATCGAAAGACTTAATACCTATTTCCCCAGGCATAAATAACAGTGTCAACCCCAAAAATGATGCTGACATTAGCAAAAATTATGATTGATTATTGATATAATCAGCGCAGGGGAACAAGGAAACATTACCCCATCCGGTAATTAGTTTCCTTCTAGCTCTAGCGTTGGTAGCGTCTAGAGAAAATAGAGGAGAACGCTCAAACTCCCTCAAAAACCTCACTTACGTTGAGCGAGTCAATGTCACCTCCTCTCCCCCTTTTTCAATAACAGACTCAGGTTTCAATTCGTAATGCGTAATGCGTAATTCGTAATAGCCTGCGGCTTTGTCAAAAATTTGTGCGCCTGCGTAATAGCCTGCGACAAGGTTAACGCTTGCGCAATTAAGCGAATAAGATTCCATGAAAATTTTGTGTTTGTATATGTTGTCTTATTCTGACAAATTGATATTAGCTCCTAGTTTCTTCACCCCATAAAGGTAGATAGAAAATAAGAACCAACTAATTCAGCAAAGTAAACAGATTAAACCTATCCAATATCCCATCAGAGAACCAATTCTCTGTCTTTATATATCAACATTAATTAAGTAGCTTACAAGCCTTTATCAGTCTTATTTACAAGACTTTTACTATCAGCCTCATCATTTGTTATGAGGTAATATCTACAACGCAAATGATTATCTAGCCAACCTTGGTTGACTTTAACTTTGTTGCCCAACAATAAGTCTCTTAGCGTGCTAAAGAGAAAATTTTATTGCTCTTTTAGTCTCCTAGAGCATTTCTGAGCATGATGGCAACTCAAACATAGTTTTCTTTCTCAAGGAAAATCAATCTGTAATATTCAGATTGGTATAGTTATGATGAATTTCCAAAGTTTACGACGCTACTTGGGAAATTTCCAAGGATTCCCTCTGCAATGATGGAATTATTCAGAATAGCAATTGCAGATTTCTGGTAAATGGATACAAGAATAGTTTACAGATAAACACATTAACATGATTGTTAGCCTCACTTACATAATGAGGTGTATTACCACCTACGAACTTAACTATAAGCACTGTTCGCTCAGAATTCATAAACCGGAAGACAGAAATCATCCTAGTCTGTTTACTACTTTAAGTAGATGTAACGTAGAAAAATGGGAATAGGGAAGGCGAAACATCATACTTGTTACAGTCCATCCCACTGGAATTCAGCTAGTAGTAATAAGCAAAAAACCATCAAAGCACCAGTGCAGAGAAATTGCCAAGCTAATATATAAGGCAAAACGAAAATCAAGAGTAAGTGCAGTATACCTACGAAGATTAAAGCACGCGATCGCACTCCCAAAGCAGTACAGAAGTAGCCAAATGCACTCAATCCCAACCACAAGGGACACAAATTTAACAAGATGACACTCCAGCCTAAGAAAATACCCAAATCAGTTAATATCACCCCCAACAGCATGAATATCACCCAGCAATATAAAACCCAGCTAACTTGTCGCACTTTTACCCAGTAACGAGTCCAAATTACCATCACAGCTATACCAATACAGCTAAGTAATGACCACAAAGCAGCTTGTAAACTCCAACTAATCGGCAAAAACTGGGCAGTGACAAACATAGGGATAAGCAATAAACTCCAAAATATACAAGCTTGATCAATGCAAGTATAAAAAGTGGAATAAAGCTTAATTTTGCCAATTTGCCAATTAACAAACACACTTCCTTCTAATTCATGTGTATCTACATTTGTTTGTTTGCAACGTAGAGGCGGATCTGAATAATTAAAAAAGGTCATTTTTCTAAATAATTCAATTGTTAAAGTAAAAATGTTCGGTTTATTTAATATTGAAATTTAGTTATCTTTTATTCCCACTCTCTGTAGTCAGAAATTTAGTTTGTTATATTCTGCTACTAGGAAGAAAATCTGTAATTCTGTTTACAAAAAAATCGCTATGTAAAAAACCCCTAAAGAATTTTTCTCTAGAGGTATATCTTTGTGTTGACACTTTCCTAACTATCGGACTGCTATTTGATTTTTTGATAAGGCTTCTGTCCTGTCCCCTGTCCCCTATCCCCTGTCCCCTTCAATAGATTCTCTCTATGCTCAGGTATGGTAAAGATTTATTTGGATAAGTTCACAAACTTTAATACAATGGTGTTATTCACACATTAAGTATTTTTGCTCACTACCATGATGGCTGATGGATTTCCTTGGCTAACCGCGATTATTCTACTGCCACTCGTTGCTTCCTTGCTCATTCCCGTGCTGCCAGATAAAGATGGCAAGCTGGTGAGATGGTATGCCCTAGGTGTAGCGATCGCGGATTTTGTTTTGATGTGCTACACTTTTTGGCGGCATTACGATGCTAGCAGTCCGACTTTTCAACTTGCGGAGAGTTATGCCTGGATACCTCAGTTGGGCTTTAGCTGGGCTGTTTCAGTTGATGGCATCTCGATGCCGCTTGTACTGCTAGCTGGATTTGTCACAACCCTAGCGATGTTGGCTGCATGGCAGGTTGACCTGAAGCCGCGCCTGTTTTATTTCTTAATGTTGGTGCTGTATTCGGCACAAATAGGAGTATTCGTTGCCCAAGACTTACTATTGTTCTTTATTATGTGGGAAATAGAACTAGTTCCCGTATATTTACTAGTATCTATTTGGGGCGGTCAAAAACGCCGCTATGCTGCCACAAAATTCTTAATCTACACCGCAGCCGCTTCCATTTTTATTCTCATAGCTGGGCTAGCAATGGCTCTCTATGGTGATAATACAACCTTTGATATTGTAGAACTGGGTACGAAAAATTACCCCTTAGCTTTAGAATTATTACTTTACGCCGGATTATTAATTGCTTTTGGTGTCAAGCTGGCAATTTTCCCCCTACATACATGGTTGCCGGATGCCCACGGTGAAGCTTCTGCTCCCGTGTCAATGATATTGGCGGGTGTACTCTTAAAAATGGGCGGATATGGACTAATCCGCATTAATTTAGAACTTCTGCCTGATGCCCATATTTACTTTGCGCCCGTCTTAGCAACTTTGGGTGTCATCAATATTATTTACGGTGCTTTAAACTCCTTTGCCCAAACCCACATGAAACGCCGCCTCGCTTATTCCTCTGTGTCTCACATGGGATTTGTGCTGTTGGGTATCGCTTCCTTTACCGATGTGGGTGTAAGTGGTGCGATGCTGCAAATGCTGTCTCACGGTTTAATTGCATCCGTGTTGTTCTTCTTGGCTGGTGTCACTTATGACCGCACCCACTCAATGACTATGGACAATCTGGGTGGTATTGGTCAAGTTATGCCTAAAGTATTTGCCCTGTTTACCGCCGGTGCAATGGCTTCCTTAGCACTCCCTGGGATGAGTGGCTTTGTGAGTGAACTTCAGGTATTTGTCGGTGTCACCACTAGCGACATCTACAGTCCCACTTTCTGCACGGTGATGGTATTCCTCGCCGCCGTGGGAGTCATCCTCACTCCAATTTATCTGCTGTCGATGTTGAGACAGGTATTTTACGGTAGTGGTGCAGAACTCTCCTGCAACATTAATAACGCTGCTTATGAGAACAATGAGGACGAAGGAACAGCTTGTTTTGGTACAGACTGCTTACTACCTAGCCAAGCGGTATATAGAGATGCCAGCGTCAGGGAAGTTTTTATCGCCGCCTGCTTCTTGGTATTGATTATTGGTGTTGGTGTTTATCCTAAGATAGCGACTCAGATGTACGATGTGAAGACTGTGGCTATCAATACTCAGATACGTCAATCTTATACAGAAATTGCCCAAACCAATCCTGGCATATATGCGAAGGGATTTATTTCTCCCAAAATCACAGAACCTGAAGTGATGGCTGTGTCGGGAATTATCAAGTAAATCATTCTTTCAATAATATTAAGCGATCGCTCTATTGTTAGGCGATCGCTTTTTTTTCGGCCGCGTATATAACATACGATAGAACAATGGAGAAGCGATCGCCGATAGCAAGTCAAAAAATATGGCAGCAATAGTTGATATTGGCACTTTGATTGTCAGGACACCTGAAGTTTGTGGAGGTCGTCCTTGCATTGCTGGTACACGCATGACAGTTCAAAATATTGTCATGGATTCCCAAGCAGGCTTATCTGGTCAAGATTATAGTGCGAGAATATCCACACTTATCTCTAGCTCAAGTTTATGCAGCTCTTGCCTATTACTATGCTAATCAAGAGGTAATGGATCAAGAAATTGCTAATTATCAAGCCGAATTTGATGCTCTTGAAACAAACGCTACTACAATAACGCAAAAGTAACCCCTACTATTCGTTTCTCCAGGGCTAGACAACAAAGTGAAACAAATGTACTATTAGGCTAACGCCCAAGATATTGGCAAAAATTAGCATATTCACATAGATTTATGGTGAAACTTATTACCTACCCAGGGGTAAAGGCATCATGACAGACAATCAATGGCATCTTCAAGAACGTTTGCAGAAATATCCAGGTTACAGAAGTGAACACGCCACTATCTTTGCAAATCGGCAAGTGGTAGATTTTGATCCAGAGGGAGGAATTAGTGATCCTGTAGGTATTGCATACGCTATTCGGTGTAAATATTATGCTGGAGAAAAAGTCCCAGATCAAGTAGCAAAGCTTCTACAAGATGAGCAAGCTAGTAATCTGCAAGCTTTGGTTTTTGGTATTTGGGATGCGGATATGTCTCAGGGTGGTTCAGAGGTTGTAATTGAGGCCTTAGTAGCTGCCAAAGATCAGCTGACAAGTTTGCAAGCATTGTTTATTGGAGATATCCACTCTGAAGAGAGTGAAATTTCTTGGATTGTGCAGAGTAATATTAGCCCCATTTTAGAAGCTTATCCTAATTTGGAAATATTGCAAGTCCGTGGCGGTGAGCGTTTAGCTGTTAGTCCCTTCGTTGGACATGAGCAATTAAAAGCCTTAATTGTCGAAACTGGTGGACTGAGTAGTGCCACAATTAACCAGATTTGTGCCTTGAACTTGCCAAAATTACAGCATTTAGAGTTATGGCTAGGTTCAGATTGGTATGGTGGCGATTCTGCTATTGCAGACTTAAATCCCATATTAGTTGCACAGAAATTTCCGAATTTAGTTTATTTGGGACTACGGAATAGTCAATATACTGATGATATTGCAGAAGGAGTGGTGCGATCGCCTCTACTCAACAAAATCCGCATCCTCGACTTATCAATGGGAACTCTCAGTGATGCAGGTGCAGAACTGCTGCTGAAAAATCCTGTTGTGCAGCAATTAGATATTCTCAATCTGTCTGAAAACTACCTATCAGAAGAAATTATTACCTTCGTAGAAGCACAACAGGCTAATTTTCATGTTCAAGTCATGATTAATGGGCAAAGAATAGTAGACGAAGACGACGACGAACGCTACTGTGCTGTTGCTGAATAAAAGGACTTGCTAATTCATAATTCGTAATTATTGAGATTGGGGACTTTATTCTTAATCTATCTTCTCCTTGTCTCCTCTATAAAGATTTACATCGACTGACTTAATGTTTAACTTTGTCGTCATCGCCAACCTGGAAAATCGTCGGGTTGGCTTTATACAAGAAGCACTAGCACATTTTGATTTACCACCTGCAACCCTTGTGTCTTATAACAACTTGATTGCAGGTAGAGAGACGTTAGAAAAATTCAACGCACCTAATACTATTATTCGGTTTGAGTCGCCAGAGAAAAACTTTGAGGTGGAGAAAGCCATAATTTCGGCTGGTGCAGAAGTTCCAGATGCAGGTAATCAACAGCGTATTAGTGCTAAAGCTGCGGCTGATTTAGTATTTGATAAAGGACGGATTCTTTACCCGCAACAGTGGTATTTAGGCTGGCGATATTTATTACATCAATGGGAAAAGCAACTGTTATCGCCAGTGATGAATCATCCCCATGATATTAGTGTGATGTTTGATAAGCCATTGTGTTGCGATCGCTTTTCTCATCACCATATCCCAATTCCGCGTTCTTTGGGTGTAATTCACAACTATGAGCATTTAAGAGAACAGATGCAAATTCAGGGGTTGGAACGGGTATTCATCAAACTATCTCATGGTTCATCTGCCTCTGGAGTGGTTGCTTATCGTGCCAATTCCCAGAGACAATCTGCCATCACCACTGTAGAACGAGTCCGCCAAAATGGGCAAACCCAACTTTACAACTCCCGTAAAATTCGTCACTATACCAACCACGAAGAAATTACCGACATCATTAATATATTGACGGCTGAAGGCGTGCAAGTAGAAGAATGGCTTCCCAAAGCACAAATTCAAGGAGATCCGTTTGATGTGCGAGTGGTTGTCATTAACGGAGAAGCACAACACATAGTAGTCAGATTAGGCAAAAGTCCCATTACTAATCTACACCTAGGTAACGAACGGGGAAATACAGCAGAATTTTTAGCTAAAGTTGGACATGAAAACTGGGAGAAGATGAAAAAAACCTGTGAAGCCGCAGCCGCATTATTTCCTAACAGCTTATATTGCGGAATTGACTTATTAATTTTCCCAGACTTTCGCCGCCATGCCATTTTAGAAATCAACGCCTTTGGTGATTTATTACCCGGAATTTTTTGGAATGGCTTTGATACATACACAAGCGAAGTGCAAGCAGTTTTAGAGAGACAAACAAATGCTTGACATGAATCAAATCGTCGGAACGCACGACATAGTATTTATCACATTCGACACTCTCCGTTATGACGTTGCAGTTAACTTGTTAGCACAAGGACGCACCCCCAACTTAGCAGCAGTGTTACCGCAAACTGGCTGGGAAGAACGCCATTCCCCAGGAAACTTTACTTACGCAGCACATCAAGCCTTTTTCGCCGGCTTCTTACCCACACCAGTTAAACCTGGAATACACCCTAGATTATTTGCGTTGGGGTTTGAAGGTAGCACAACCACCACAGAGCAAACGTGTGTACTAGAAGGTTCTAACATTGTCAGTGGATTAGCCACCAAAGGCTATCATACAGCGTGTATAGGTGGTGTCGGCTTCTTCAACAAACGCAACCCCTTGGGAAAAGTCCTACCTTCATTCTTTGCTGAAAGTCACTGGAGTAAAGAACTTGGTGTTACAGATCCCAACTCTACAGAAAATCAGATAAAACTAGCCAAAAAAATTCTCAAAGCAACACCCCAAACCCAACGCCTATTCTTATTCATCAATATTTCCGCACTACATCAACCAAACTACTTTTATCTCCCCGACGCGAAAACAGACACCATCGCCTCCCACGCCGCCGCCTTAGAATACGTAGACAAACACCTAATCAAACTCTGGGAAGCACTAAAAAAACGCGCCGCCACCTTTTGCATCCTCAGTTCCGATCATGGCACAACCTACGGCGAAAATGGCTACACAGGCCATCGCCTCAGCCACCCCACAGTATGGACAGTTCCCTACGCACAATTCATCCTCCCCAACTAAAAATCTCTCCATATCTCTCTGCGTCTCTGCGCCTCTGCGTGAGGTAATCAAAATCCAACTCCACAAAACCAACCATCCCAAAAAATGCTCAACCAACTCCTAAAACAATCCCCCTATCAAGCCTACGTCTACTCCTACCCCCACAAAACAGCCTATCGACCCCTAAACCCACCCATCAACCTCAGTCAACTATGGACAAAACAAAATAAACAATCACTATTCCTCTACATTCACATCCCATTTTGTGAAATGCGCTGCGGATTTTGTAACCTATTTACCACAGTCACCCATAACGAAGACTTCGTTACCCAATACATCCGCACCATTCAAAGACAAGCACAACGAGTCAAAGCCGCACTAGGAAAAGCATCCTTTAGCAGATTTGCATTAGGTGGCGGGACACCAACCCAGTTACCCATACACCACCTAGAAACAATACTCAACATAGCCGAAGAAACAATGGGTGCTAACTTACAACAAATCCCCGTTTCCGTCGAGATGTCACCAGAGACAGCCGATAAAGATAAATTACAACTATTGCGCGATCGCGGCGTTGATCGAGCTAGTATTGGCGTACAAAGTTTTATTGAATCAGAAGTCTTAGCCACCCAACGCCGCCAAACCACCCCCCAAGTAGAAGCCGCACTTACAAGAATGCGCGAAGCCGGCTTTCCCACAATTAACATTGACCTAATTTACGGACTACCCGGACAAACCGTAGATACATGGTTACAATCAATACGGTCTGCATTACGCTTCCAACCAGAAGAGATTTATCTATATCCCTTATACATTCGACCCCTCACCGGTTTAGGACGTTCAGACAAAGAATGGGACGATATCCGTATATCATCTTACCGCGAAGGGCGATCGCTCCTCATCTCAGAAGGATACACCCAAATTTCCATGCGAATGTTCCAACGCATTTCTCCCCTATCTCCCGCCTCTCCCGTCTACTGCTGTCAAGCCGACGGTATGGTAGGAATAGGTTGCGGCGCACGTTCCTACACAGACACTTTGCATTATTCCAATGAATATGCTGTAGGTTCAAAAGAAGTCCGCGATATTTTGCAAGCCTATATACAAACACCCGATGAAACTTTTGACTACGCTACCTATGGCTTTCAATTAAATCTTGAAGAACAGCATCGCCGCTACATTTTATTATCTCTCTTATCTAATGAAGGTATAAATCTCACCGCCTATCAGCAAAGATTCCAAAGCAATATATATACTGATTATCCCGAATTAAAACAACTCATAGATTTGCAATTCGCCACACAACCAGAACACATATTACATTTAACCGAAAAAGGAATCGAACATTCAGACACCATAGGTGCTTGGCTATTCTCAGAACAAGTCAACCAACTAATGCAAACCTACAACCTCAAATAACCTCTTACTCCTCTCCGCGTCTCTGTGCCTGGAGCGTGCATAAATTCTCATACCCAAATTCACCCATGCACCTTAAAATTCTCTATCGCGGTTCATTAATCAGTTGCAACTATGGTTGTGAATATTGCCCTTTCGCCAAAAAACAACAATCAGCCGCAGAGTTAGCAACTGATAAACAAGAAATAGAAAGATTTATTAACTGGATTGCCCAAAATGCACAGCATGAATTTTCTATATTATTTACCCCTTGGGGAGAAGCCTTAATTCATAACTGGTATCAACAGGCATTAATAAGATTAACCCAAATGCCTCATGTTCATAAAGCCGCAATTCAAACCAATCTTTCTTGTAAATTAGATTGGGTAGAAGATTGTAATAAAGAAAAACTGGCATTATGGGCAACATTTCATTCAGAATGGGTGACGTGTAATCAATTCCTCTCGCAATGTTTAGAATTAAACCAGCGTGGCATTAATTTTAGTGCTGGCGTTGTCGGTTTTCCTCAATTCAAAGCACAGATTACTTACTTACGTCAAAACTTACCAAATCACATTTACTTATGGATTAATGCAGTTAAAAAAGAGCTACCAAATTTATCACAGGAAGACAGAGATTTTTTTCAATCTATCGACCCATTCTATGAACTAAATACTCAACATTATCCCAGTTTAGGTAAAACTTGCCGTGCTGGCAAATCATTGATTTCTGTTGATGGTAATGGGACAATCAGACGCTGCCATTTTATCAAATCACCCATTGGTAATATTTATCATCATAACTGGGAAGCTTCATTATTTGAACGTACTTGCATTAATGAAACCTGCCATTGTCATATAGGTTATGTTCACCTAGATTATTTAGAGTTAGATAAAGTATTTGGTTCTGGTATTTTAGAGCGTATTCCCCATAATTGGGATTATAGTTTATCAGACTTGTCAACAGGGGAGTCTAAATCTAAAGTTTAGAAATTAATTTATTTATAAAGTATTCACAGAAATTTGGCTGGGAAGTGCTGCTAATGTCATCACTACCCATGCGTGCTAGATTTTTACTGAATTGCTATATTGTAGATACTATGTATATACATAAATTTTTACTAAATCAAGGTTCAGGCTATGGTTGCAAATGTTGCTAAGTGGGGAAATAGTCTTGCTATTCGGATTCCCCAGAATTTAGCTAAAGAAATTCATTTAACTGAAGGCGTGGAAGTAGAACTTGCGGTCATAGATGGTAGTTTAGTAATCAAACCCATAAACCGCAAGCGATACTCACTTGATGAGCTAATTGATGCCATTACACCAGAGAATCTTCATGGTGAAATTAATAGTGGAATAGCTATAGGGAATGAAGTTTGGTGATATCAGAAAATTCTTATATTCCTAATCGAGGAGATATCATCTACTTAGATTTTGACCCTACAAAAGGACACGAACAACAAGGATATAGACCTGCTTTTCTGATTTCGCCTCGCAGATACAACGAGAAAAGTTCCTTAGCTTTATTTATGCCTATCACAAAACAGCAAAAAGGATATCCTTTTGAAGTTATTTTACAGTCTGATTTGAAAATTCAAGGTGTGATTCTTGCGGATCAGATCAAGTGTTTAGACTGGAAAGTACGCGGTGTTAAATTTATTGAGTCTGTACCAGAAAGTTTAATTGAAGAAGTGCAAGCAAAAATTGAGCCATTACTTCTGTAGATATATTTTTTATTAGCATTGTCAACAGGTGAGTCTAAGAGGTTGTTTGAAAAGTCCCCTTCTATGCCATGCTGAGGAACGTAGAGAAGCCTTCCCGTAGGGTAGCATCTCAGTATATGGGTTAAAACGCAGATTCTTTCCTACGGAACGCTACGCGTTAAGCGTTGGCGCAGCCTCTTTGACAGGATAAGCTATGCCGCAGGCTTTACCTTACAGTTCCTACGCTTCGCTCAGGACTCCAGTCAGAATGACATTTTTATACCCCTTGCAACTTTTCAAACATCCTCTAAATCCAAAGTGTAAAATATTATATCTGTTGTCAAAACTAGTACCAGAATATATCCCGTTTGTATCAAGTTGTTAGCCCTGGTTGTTGCCATAAGCGTAACTCATGTGATTAAGTAGGGAGCAAAGCTCATAATTGCTTGATTAAGTTCTGTGGAGAAATGGTATAAAAATTCCATAAGACATTGGTGACTGGGATGATAGGTCAAATTCTCGGTGGACGCTACCAAATTCTTGAACAACTTGGTCAAGGTGGCTTTGGAATTACTTTTACAGCTATTGACATCGGACGGCCGGGAAATCCTCAATGTATTGTCAAGCAATTTAAACCCATTTCCAGCAACCCATACACTTTGACAAATGCTAAAAGATTGTTTGACACCGAAGCCGAAAAGCTAGAAAGGTTAGGAAATCATGACCAAATTCCCCGGCTTTTAGCATTCTTTGAAGAAAATCAACAATTTTATATTGTACAAGAATATATAGAAGGTCACGATTTAACTCAAGAATTAATCTCCGGCCAAAAACTCAGTGAAGCGATAGTAATTAAACTTTTACAAGATATTTTAGAAGTCTTAATTTTTGTTCATCAACAGAACTTAATTCATCGGGATCTCAAACCCTCAAATATTCGCCGCCGAAAATCTGATGGCAAAATTGTTTTAATAGATTTTGGTGCAGTTAAAGAAGTTAGCACTCAGGTTGTCAATTCTCAAGGACAAACAAGTTTAACTGTTGCTGTTGGTACTCTTGGTTATATACCCAGTGAACAAACCAATGGTAAACCGACTTTCCAGAGTGATATTTATGCAGTAGGAATTATCGCCATCGAAGCTTTAACAGGAATAAATCCCTACCCTAGAGGTTTTACGACAGATTCACAAACCGGGGAAATTGTCTGGCGTACTCATGCTCAAGTTAGCTCTAAACTAGCAAATATCATTGATAAAATGGTGCGCTATGACTATCGTCAGCGTTATCACTCAGCAAATGAAGCATTGCAGGCGGTAAAAGCCTTATCTCCCAAATCTCCACCGAAAAAAGTATGGTTTGGTGTGGGGGTATTGGTATTAATTGCACTTTTAATTTTCTGGATATTTTACCAATTTAGTAACTCTAAACTTACTTTTATAACTTACGAAGGTGTTAATTCTGGTATCACAATTAAATATCCTTCAGAAAACTGGCAACTAATTAAACCTCCTAGCGGCGATTTTGAAGATGAGGTGATTAGATTTGTCCCAAAAAATCAAAATCAGCAAAATAAATGTATTTTAGAAGTTGTAATTAATACTCAGGAATTGCCTAAGAAATTATTATCTTTAGACGAATTTAAAAATGAGGCGTTAAAACAAATTCAAAGGAATAATCCCAATCAACAATTTACGGATGCTTCTCAACCATCAACAACACTATCAAAATTTCCGGCTTATAAATTAAACTATACTCGCCAAGATGGGGAATGTAAGTTACAAGCAATGGAAATTGGCACAGTCAGAAATGGTAAGGCTTACTTCATCACCTATACAGCAGAAGAGAAAGAATATAACAAGTATTTAGATGTCGTGGAGGAAATGATTAATTCATTTGAAATTAAGGTTCAATAAGTTTAGTAGTTTTCAGGCAAGGATTATGGCAACCATATCAATTTAAAATGAATATAGTATAATAAGAAATTATTGAGGTTGCCAGACGATTTGCGATCGCTTCGCCAATAAACCCGCCAATCGTTCCGCCTCGGCTAAGTCATCTTCTCGATATGGCAAACCAACGATATTGGCATGGTTTACAGAATCCTGTTCTACATCCAATCCAATTTCCCGAATACATCTAACTTCAATACTGGCGACTGCATAACACTTGCGAAACAAACCAGCACACTGTTCTGGAGAACAGGCATTTGCCAGATTGACCGAAATCCCAGGTTCTCCAGCCCGTAGGAAGTAAGCATCTGCTTTTACTCGTCCTGTATCCTCATTTATCCATTGTTTACGTAGTATTGCTCGATAAACAACTGCATCAACAGGTAATGGCTCAAACTGACTCATGCTTGCTTCAGCCACTCCAACCACTGCACTAACACAGATGATGTCACATCTGGCTCAATTGCATAATCATCTCCCAACTCATGATAAAGCGTAGCCTGTTGCGTGGCTGTAGCTGGGCAAATCAAACGGACTTCACATTCAGGTGACTGTTTGCTCCAAGTTAGTCGAATCCCACCTTGTTCATCTGTCGAAGCCGATGCTTTGGGAAAGCGATCGCCCATTATTTCATAAACATCTACGACTAATCGCATCGCCAATTTAAAAGCAGATTGACTGGGCTGCAATATTCCATACTCGTCTGTTTCATCTTCTTCTAAAAGAGCGACGAGCCGCTTCAATGTCACCGTAATATCACTACTAGAGGGTTTTGCTGATTGAGAAACGATCATATCAGACAATTAAATTAGGATATCAATAATAGCCTAACATGAGCCTGGAATGAAAAGCGAACTGTGATGGCAAGTACAAGCTGTGTTTCTTTTTATTGCTGAGTGTGTGTGATACTAAATTAACTTTAGAAATACTCTATGTACCTCTGCGCTAACCTTCGCGTTACTTTGCGTTTAAAAAAGCTAAGAACTTGTGCAAAACTTGATTAAAAAGGTTAAATTAGATTAATTGTTGGGTTTTGTTCCTCAACCCAACCTACAAAAACTAGAGCAATGAATACATTTATTCAACCAATAAATTTACAGATATCATCTGATTCCTTAAATCAAGGTGAACAGGCTATTCGTCTAGAATTAGCTTTACAGTTATATGCACAGGATATTTTTACTTTTGCTCAAGCGCGTCACTTAGCTAATTTATCTGTGTGGGAATTTCAGCAGGTTTTGGGCAAATATAAAATTGAACGTCATTACAATGAAGCAGATTTAGCCCAGGATATTGAAACTATTAATGCAGGTTTTTAGAAATTGTGACAGTTATTTGTAATGCTACACCTTTGATAAATTTTGCAGCTATTAATCGTCTAGATATCTTGAAAGCTGTATTTGGTGAAATTGTTATTCCCCAAGCTGTTTGTGATGAAACAACTGTTGCAGGATTTCCAGCTTCAGAATTTGTGTTGAAAGCGATTGTTAGTAAATGGTTGCAAGTTCGTCCAGTCTCAACCATAGCACCCAACATACCTCCAGAATTAGATGACGGTGAACGCGAAGCAATTAGTCTTGCCCTGGAAACTGGTGAAGGGAAGATTTTATTAGATGAACGTGAAGCACGTCAAGTAGCTCAATATTTAGGATTACAAGTAATTGGTACTTTAGGTATTCTCTTGTTGGCAAAAAATAGAGAAATAATTACACAAGTAAAACCAGTGTTAGATGCGATGATTAATCATGCTCAATATTGGGTGAGTCGCCCTCTTTATGAACAGATATTAAGACAAGCAAGAGAATTAGTTGAATAAGCAAAATATGTGAACTATTCCAGCAGAAAATAGTTACTGAGACAGCCGCCAAATTTTGATAGTCGCGTCCGAACTACCACTAGCTAAAGTTCTGCCATCTGGGCTAAAGGCGACTGAATTAACGAAAACAAAATCAAAAGATGATAAAGGACGCTGACCATTGAGAGTACGAATTTCTTGCCCTGTGGCGAGGTTCCAGATTTTGATAGTCTCGTCCCAACTACCACTAGCTAAAGTTCTGCCATCTGGACTAATGGAGACTGACCTAACTAAACTCATTTCTTGCACCAACCGTATTCATACGTACAAGCCAAATAAAA